>NZ_JACFYV010000157.1:0-16491 GCF_016759955.1 Burkholderia sp. KCJ3K979 | reverse complement strand
GAACGAAACCGCCGCGCTGCTCGCGTGCAGCGCGGTGATGGCCGAGACGATTCCGCCGTGCGTGAACATGATCATCATGGGCTTCGTCGCGAACATCTCGATCGCCGGGCTGTTCGTCGCGGGGATCGTGCCGGCGGCCGTGCTGGCCGCGTCGCTCGCGGTCGTGACGGTGATCACCGGGCGCAAGATCGACGTGGCCGAGGTGTTCGGCGAGCGTCGCGCGTGGCTGCCGCTGGCGGGCGGCGCGCTCGTCGCGCTGGTCATGGTCGCGATGATCGGCAAGGGCGTGACGTCGGGGATCGCGACGTCGACCGAAGTGTCGGCGTTCGCGGTGGTCTACGCGCTCGTCGTGGGCTGGATCGCGTTTCGCGAACTGACGTGGCGCTCGGTCGGCCGCGTGTTCGTGCGCGCCGCGTCGATGGCGAGCGGTATCCTGTTCATCGTCGCGGCGGCGTCGAGCGTGTCGTTCGCGCTGTCGATCGAGCAGATTCCGGCCCTCGTCTCGGGCACAATGACGGCGTTTGCCCATCAATACGGCGCGACGATGTTCCTGTTGCTGGCGGCGCTGCTGATGATCGTGTTCGGCGCCGTGCTCGAAGGCGCGCCGGCGCTGATCATCTTCGGGCCGCTGCTCGCGCCGATCGCACTGCAGCTCGGTATCAATCCGCTGCATTTCGGCACGGTCGTGGTGGTGGCGATGGGGTTCGGGTTGTTCGCGCCGCCGGTCGGGCTCGGGCTGTTCACGACGTGCGCGATCACGGGCACCGAGGTCGGGCGCGTAGCCCGGCCGATGGTGAAATACCTGCTGGTGCTGTTCGCCGCCCTCGTGGCGCTGATCTTCGCACCGGCGTTTTCGTTGTGGCTGCCGGCCCATTTCGGCCTGTAGCCCGTTCCATGCAAGACGACATGAGTACGATTCAGGACGTGGCCCGTCATGCGGCCGTTTCGGTCAGCACGGTTTCGAACGTGCTCAACGGACGCACCGACCAGATGAAGCCGGAAACGCTCGAACGCGTGAAGGCGGCGATGGACGCGCTGCAGTACCGGCCGAGCACGCTCGCGCGCCAGCTCAAGACGGGGCAGACGCCGCTCGTCGGACTGCTGGTGCCGTCGATGGCGAACCCGATGTACGGATACATCGCACGCGAGATCGAGGCCTGCGCGCAGGAACGGTATGGCCATCGCGTGCTGATCGGCAACACGTACCGCGATGCGCGCAAGGAGGCGTCGTTCTTCGACGATCTCTACGCGCACGGCGTGCGGCGCGTGATCGTGATCTCGTCGCTCGCCGACGAAAGCCACCTCGAGCGTGCGGCCGAGCGGGGGATGACGGTCGTCAGCTACGACCGTCGCGCGACACCCGGCGAGCAATCGAAGGTCGATCACGTGACGGCCGACAACGAGGCGGCCGCGCGGCTCGCGACGCGCCGGCTCGTCGAGGCGGGCCATACGCGGCTCGCGTTCGCGACGGTGGCCGGCGTCACCGTGAGTCGCAGCGACAAGATCCGCGGCTTTCTCGCCGTGGCGAGCGAGGCGGGCGGCGCCACCCAGGCGCGCGTGCTCGACGGCGGCCCCGCGAACGAATATGGCGACTCGGTGATCGTCGACGTCGGGCGTGCGCTCGGCGTCGAGCTCGCGGCCGATCCGGCGCGGCCGACCGGCATCGTCGCGGTCAACGACCTGTTCGCGCTAGGCCTGATGGCCGGGCTGCGCGACGGCGGCTTGCGGGTGCCGGACGATGTCTCCGTCATCGGGATGGACGGTCATTTCCTGTCGGCGATCTCGTGGCCGGCGCTCACCACGGTGCAACTGCCCGTCACCGAAATGGCCGGCGAGATGGTGCGGCGCGTGATGCGGCAGGAGGGCGACGCGCCGTCCGCATCCGGGCAACGCGTGTTCGCGGACGTGACGCTCGTGGAGCGCGCGTCGGTGGCGCCGCCGCCGACGCAAGCGGCCGGCACGAGCGGAGGTCACGCATGACGCGCGTCTACGTCACGCATCCGACCGGGATGATCGACCACTACTACGGCGCCAGCGCGTTGCGCGCGCTGCGCGCGATCGCGGACGTCACCTGCAACCCGCACGATCGCGAACTCGGCACGGACGAGCTGATTGCCGCCGCGCAGGGATGCGACGCGATCATCGCGTACCGGCAGACGCCGGCGCCTCGCGCGCTGTTCGCGGGGCTGCCGGCCCTCGCCGCGTTCCTGCGTTGCGCGGTCGACATCCGGACGGTCGACGTCGCCGCGGCGAGTGCGTTCGGCGTGCTGGTCACGCAGGCGAGCCCCGGCTTCGGCCCGGCCGTCGCCGAGTGGGTCGTCGGCGCGATGATCGACCTCGCGCGCGGGATCGGCGGCTACGCGGACGCGTATCACCGCGGCGCGCCGCCGGTGCCCCGGATGGGGCGAGAATTGCGCGGCAGCACGCTCGGCCTGATCGGCTATGGGCAGATCGCGCGCCATCTCGCCCCGGTCGCAACGGCGTTCGGCATGCGCGTGCTCGTCAGCGATCCATACGTGCGGGTCGACGCGCCTCCGCTCGAACAGGTCGACTTGGCCACGTTGCTGCGCGACGCGGATTTCGTCGTCTGCCTTGCGCCGGCCACGCCGGCCACCGCGAACCTGATCGATGCGGCGGCATTCGCCGCGATGAAGCCGGGCGCGTGCTTCATCAATGCGTCGCGCGGCGAGCTCGTCGACGAGCAGGCGCTGACCGACGCGCTCGCCAGCGGGCGGCTGGCCGGTTGCGCGCTCGACGTCGGCCGCGCGGCGGACCAGATGCCCACCCCCGCGCTGGCCGCGCATCCGCGCGTCATCGCGACCCCGCACATCGGCGGCCTGACGCTGCCGGCGATCGAGCATCAGGCGCTGGAGACGGTCGACCAGCTCGCCGCGCTGCTCGACGGGCGCGTGCCGACCGGCGCGGTCAACGCCGCGCAGGCGACGCGGCTCGCGCGCTGGCGCGCATCGCATGCGTCCGTCGCACCGGGCGGGCGATGACGCGCGACGAGGCGGGCGGCACGCGGTTCGCCAACGCGTGCGATTGCCATATCCACATCTACGACGATGCGTATCCGCTCGCGCCGACGGCGACGTTTCGACCGCCCCATGCGCCGGTGGCTGCCTATCGGCGCGTGCAGCAGGCGCTCGGCCTCACGCGTGTGGTCGTCGTGCAGCCGACCGGCTATGGCTTCGACAACCGGTGCACGCTCGACGCCTTGGCCGCACTGGGCCCGCAGGCGCGCGGCGTCGCGACGGTGCCGGTCGACGTGCCGGATGCCGAGCTGGAACGTCTGCATGCCGCCGGCATGCGCGGCGTGCGCTTCATGATGCTGGCGGGCGGCACCGCGCAATGGCGCGATCTGGAGCGGATGGCCGCGCGGATCGCGCCGCTCGGCTGGCATATCGACCTGCAGTTCGATGGCCGCACGCTGGGCGAGATCGAGGCGACACTGTTGCGGCTACCGGCGCGTATCGTCATCGATCACACAGGCAAGTTCCTGACGCCCGTCGCGCCGGATGCGCCGTCCTTCCTGGCGCTGCGACGCCTGCTCGATCGCGGTCACGCATGGGTGAAGCTGTCCGCGCCGTACGAGACATCGCGATCCGGCGCACCGGGCTACGACGATGTCGGGCGGCTTGCCGCCGTGCTCGCGCGCGGCCATTCGGCGCGCTGCGTGTGGGGCAGCAACTGGCCGCATCCGAACGCGTCGCCGCCGCCCGACGATGCACGTCTGCTCGGCTGGTTGCACGATTGCGCGGCCGACGACGCGATTGCACGCGCGATCCTGGTCGACAACGCGGCTGCCCTTTATGGATTTCCCGCGGACACGCAGCGCGAAACCGCGGCGTCATGCGCCATCGCCCCCGTCCGGTAACGGCAGCGTGAAGCGAGGCAGAGGAAGGAGACTTGAAGACGTGCGCGCGGCCCGGCGGAGAGCATCCGTCGGGCCGCGCGCAGCGGGACGTCAGTGGGTGAACGACAGGAACAGATAGGCGGCGAACAGCGCGACGTGCACGACACCGTGCAGCACCGTCGTGCGCCCCTGGCTCAGCGTGAGCGTGCTGACCAGCAGCGTGAGCGCGAGCAGCACCGTCTCCATTGCGCCGATCCCGAGCGTGAGCGGCTGGCCGACCCAGATGAACACGGCCGCGACGGTCGGGATCGTGAGCCCGATGCTCGCGAGCGCCGAACCGAGCGCGAGGTTCATGCTGGTCTGCAGGCGGTTCGCGCGCGCGGCGGTGACGGCCGCGAGCCCTTCCGGCAGCAGCACGAGTGCGGCGATCACGATACCGACCGCGGCTTCGGGCGCGCCGAGCTTCAGCACCGCATGCTCGACGGCCGGCGACAGCAGCTTCGCGAGCAGCACGACCGCGACCAGGCTGGCGAACAGCAGCACCATGCTGGTGATCGCGGTGCGGTTGCTCGGCGCCGCCGCGTGCACCGCTTCGTCCGCGGTGTCATGCGCGGCGAGGAAGTAGTCGCGGTGGCGCACGGTCTGCACGAACACGAACGCGCCATACAGCACGAGCGATGCGACGCCGGCGAACGCGAGCTGCGATTTCGAGAAGAACGGGCCCGGGGCGGCGCTCAGGTAGTTCGGCATCACGAGCGACAGCACCGACAGCGACGCGAGCACCGCGAGCGCCTTGCTCGCGCCGCGCCCCTGGAAGTCCTGTTCGCCGTGCTTCCATGCGCCGACCAGCAGGCAGATGCCGACGATGCCGTTGCAGATGATCATCACGGCGGCGTAGACGGTGTCGCGGGCGAGGCCCGACTTTTCCGGGCCCGCGCCGAGCATCACCGATACGATCAGCGCGACTTCGATGACGGTCACGGCGACCGCGAGCACGAGCGTGCCGAACGGTTCGCCGACACGGTGCGCGACGACTTCCGCGTGGTGGACGGCGGCAAACACGGCGCCGGCGAGCGCGGCGGCGAATACCGCGATGACGAGGCCTTCGGCCGGCACGACGCGCGACAGCGCGAGTACCAGCCAGGCGGCAAGCGGGGCCCAGAGGGTCCAGCGCGGGAGCTGGTTGGACGAGAGCGGCATGGAGGGTTTCCTGATGCGAGTGGCGGCGCGCGACGCGCCGTCACGGGTTGACGAAGCCCGGCCGTACTATCCGCCGAACGAGGACGATGAAACCGAAGGGGGCGGCACGCAACGGTGCTGCCCTGGGTTCGCTGCCGCGAGGCGGCGAGGGGCGCGGGCGGGCCGAAGCCCGTCGCGGGATGAAACGGTTCGATGCGGCTGCCCGTGGACGGCGGGACGAGCACACGTGGCAACGCGCGGGCCGGAAGCTTGATTCGACCCCGAACGGGAGCGATGGACAGCGGTGACGGCGCGACACGCGTTTCCCCCTGGAATCCGGCAATTTGTCGAATTTTATCAGGCGTTCGGGGGTCACTATCTCATATTCGAACACTTACGTTGACCTTTCGGTTTACAAAAAGTGCCCCGGTCTTTCGATTTTTTTGTCTTTGCAGTTTCCGTAACGGTCTCTTGCCCGACACATTCGGGCTCGCCCTGACATAAATCTACCGACCGGTCGGTTTATAATCGCTCGCACTTCCACTTCATGACGGATCGCAAGCGATGGCTGTTTCCTCTGCACATTCGGTGAACTCGGGCGCGCTCGCGCCGTCGGCCGTCGTCGGCGTGATCGGCGCCGGCGCGATGGGCGCGGGTATTGCGCAGGTCGCGGCGGCGGCCGGCCATGCGGTGCTGCTGTACGACCTGAACGAAGCAGCCTGCGACAAGGCGCTGGCCGGCATCCGCGCGCAGTTCGCGCGGCTGGCGGAGAAGGGCCGGCTCGAACCGGCGCGGGCCGACGCAGCGGGCAATCGAATCCGCGCGGTGCGCGCGCTGGCCGATTTCGCGGGCGCCGCGCTGATCGTCGAGGCGGCGGCCGAACGGCTCGACGTGAAGCGCGAGATCTTCGCGACCCTCGAACGTCATGTCGACGACGCGTGCGTGCTGGCGACCAACACGTCGTCGATCTCGATCACGTCGATCGCGGCCGGGCTACGCGTGCCGCAGCGCGTAGCCGGCCTGCATTTCTTCAATCCGGCGCCGCTGATGGCGCTCGTCGAGGTGGTCAGCGGGCTCGCGACCGCGCCCGAGGTCGCCGGGATGCTGCATGCGACCGCCGCCGCGTGGGGCAAGCAACCGGTGATGGCGAAATCGACGCCGGGCTTCATCGTGAACCGCGTCGCACGGCCGTATTACGCGGAGGCGTTGCGCGTGCTGAACGAGCAGGGCGGCACGCCGGCCACGATCGACGCGGTGATGCGCGAAGCCGGCGGGTTCCGGATGGGGCCGTTCGAGCTGATGGACCTGATCGGCCACGACGTGAATTTCGCGGTGACCGAATCGGTGTTCCGCGCGTACTTCAACGACCCGCGCTACACGCCGTCGCTGATCCAGCAGGAACTCGTGAACGCGGGCTTCCTCGGGCGCAAGTCCGGGCGCGGCTTCTATTCGTATGCGGACGGCGCGACGCCGCCCGCGCCCGATCTCGAGCCGCCGCGCGCCGCGCCGGCCGACGTCGCGCTGTTTGCGCAGGACGGCCCGGCCGCCGCGCTGGATGCGCGCCTGGCCGAACGGATCGAAGGCGCGCGGCGCAACGGCGCGCATGCGGACGAACTGCTCGCCGTCGCCGGCCGCGCGTCGATCGCGCTGACCGACGGTCGCACCGCGACCGCACGCGCCGCCCAGACGGGCGTGGCCGACCTCGTGCTCGTCGACCTGGCGCGCGATTACGCGCAGGCCGGGCTCGTCGCGCTGACACGCGCGCTCCAGTGCAGCGACACCGCGTATGCGGATGCGGTCGGCCTGTTCCAGCAGGCGGGCTTTCGCGTGGTCGGCGTCGCGGACGTGCCGGGGATGGTCGCGATGCTCGCGAACGAAGCGGCCGACACGGTCAACCAGGGCGTGTGCTCGCCGGCTGATCTCGATCTCGCGATGGAGAAAGGCGTGAACTACCCATGCGGCCCGCTCGCGTGGGCCGATGCGATCGGCGTCGGCCGCGTGCATCGCGTGCTGTCGAACCTGGCGGCGAGCTACGGCGAGGACCGCTATCGCGTGTCGCCGCGCCTCGCCGCGCTGCACGCGGCCGGCCGCACGTTCCGGTCGTAGCCGCCCGCGCCGTCACTTCGAACACGACAACGACCACTCCACTGGAGGAGCACCCCGATGACTCACCCGACGCATCCCGCCGCCGCCCTCGAGCCGATCGAGACCGCCAGCCGCGACGAACTACAGGCGCTGCAGCTCGAACGCCTCAAATGGTCGCTGCGCCACGCGTACGACAACGTCCCGCACTATCGGCGCACGTTCGAGGCGGCGGGCGTGCATCCGGACGACCTGAAGTCGCTCGCCGATCTCGCGAAATTCCCGTTCTCGACCAAGACCGACCTGCGCGACAACTATCCGTTCGGCCTCTTCGCGGTGCCGCGCGAGCAGGTCGTGCGCGTGCACGCATCGAGCGGCACGACCGGCAAGCCGACCGTGGTCGGCTACACCGCGCGCGACATCGATACGTGGGCGAACGTGACCGCGCGCTCGATCCGCGCGGCCGGCGGCCGCCCGGGCGATACGCTGCACAACGCGTTCGGCTACGGCCTGTTCACCGGCGGCCTCGGGATTCACTACGGTGCGGAGCGCCTCGGCTGCATGGTCGTGCCGATGTCGGGCGGCCAGACCGAGAAGCAGGTGCAGCTGATTCGCGATTTCGAGCCGAAGATCATCCTCGTCACGCCGTCTTACATGCTGAACCTGATCGACGAGATGGTGCGGCAGGGGATGGACCCGGCCGAATCGTCGCTGAAGATCGGCATCTTCGGCGCCGAGCCGTGGACGCAGGCGCTGCGCGACGAAGTGGAGACGCGCGTGGGCATCGACGCGCTCGACATCTACGGGCTGTCGGAAGTGATGGGCCCGGGCGTCGCGTGCGAATGCGTCGAGACGAAGGACGGCCCGGTGATCTGGGAAGACCATTTCTACCCGGAGATCATCGACCCCGTCACCGGCGAAGTGCTGCCCGACGGCAGTCAGGGCGAGCTCGTGTTCACGTCGTTGACGAAGGAGGCGATGCCGGTGATCCGCTACCGCACGCGCGATCTCACCGCGCTGCTGCCGCCGACCGCGCGCGCGATGCGCCGGCTCGCGAAGATCACGGGCCGCTCCGACGACATGCTGATCGTGCGCGGCGTGAACGTGTTCCCGAGCCAGATCGAGGAGATCGTCGTCGCGCTGCCGCAGTTGTCGGGCCAGTTCCAGATCACGCTGTCGCGCGACGGCCACATGGACCGGCTCGACCTCGCGGTCGAGTTGCGTTCCGAGGCGGCGGCGTCGGTGAGCGACGGCGCTCGCGCGGCGCTCGCGCGCGAGCTGCAACACCGGATCAAGACGATGGTCGGCGTGTCGTCCGGCGTGACCGTGCTGGCAGCCGGCGGTATCCCGGCGACCGCGACCGGCAAGGCGCGCCGCGTGATCGATCGCCGCCAGGCAGCGTGATTTCGATGTGTGCCGTTCTACCCGAGGAAATGGTTCGATGGATGGATTGAAGACCCTGGCCGTCACGGTCGATGCGCGCGGCATCGCGACCGTCGCACTGCAGCGCGGCGACGTGCTGAACGCGTTCGACGAGACGATGATCGCGGAACTCACCGACGCCTTCACGGCGCTCGGCCGGCGCGACGACGTGCGCGCGATCGTGCTGCGTTCGGATGGCCGCGCCTTTTGCGCGGGCGCCGACCTGCAGTGGATGCAGCGCGCGAGCGCGAACGATGCGGCCGCGAACCTGCGCGACGCCGAGCGGTTCGCCGCGATGATGCGCGCGATCCGGCAGTGCCCGAAACCGACGGTCGCGCGCGTGCAGGGTCACGCGTTCGGCGGCGGTGTGGGCCTGTGCGCGGCGTGCGACATCGTGATTGCGAGCGACCACGCGCGCTTTTCGGTCAGCGAGGCGCGCTTCGGCATCCTCCCGGCCGTCGTCGGCCCGTATCTGGTCGAGGCGGTCGGCCAGCGCCAGGCGCGCCGGCTCGCGCTGACCGCGACGCAGCTCGCGGCCGCCGAAGCCGTCGCGATCGGCCTGATCCATCAGGCCGTGCCGCTCGATGCGCTCGACGACACGCTCGAGCGCACGCTTGCAGAGTTGGGCCGCAACGGCCCGCACGCGCTGATGGAGATCAAGCGCTTTTTCGACGCGATCGGCGAGTACCCGCCGTCGGACGAACGCGCGGCGTTCACCGCGCAGACGATCTCCCGCGTACGGGCGACGCCGGAAGCGAAGGAAGGCTTCGCGGCCTTCTTCGCGAAGCGGCCGCCGGCGTGGGAGGCGGGCGCCGAATAAGGCTGCACGACGAACCTCCACGACGATCGACGGCGAAGCCGGGCCGGCGCCATTTTGCGTCTCGGGCGCGAGCGCTTGCACTACAATGCGTGACCCCCGGCGCTGCCGGCCCCGTTCCGACCGATGCTTCGCACGATGATCGTCAACCGCCTTGTCTCCGAGATCCTGTTCGGCTTTACCGGCCTGATCGGCATCATCAATCCGATCGGCATCGCGTTCCTGTTTCTCGAACGGACCGAGACGCTCACCGCGCACGAACGGGATCTGCTCGCGAGGAAGGTCGCGTTCAATGCGTTCGTCGTGCTGATGGTCGCGTTCTTCGCCGGCACGCCGGTGCTGCATTTCTTCGGGATCTCGATGGAGGCGCTGCGGATCGGCGGCGGCTTCGCGGTCGCCGTGGCCGGCTGGCAGATGCTGAACGAGCCCGACGGGCCGGGCGGCGGCGACACGCCGGTCAAGCCGATCGACGCGAACGCGATCATGACGCGCGCGTTCTTCCCGTTGACCGTGCCGCTGACGGTCGGCCCCGGTTCGATCGCGACCGCGATCGCGCTGAACGCGAACCGCACGCACAAGCTGTCGGAATTCATGCTGTCGAGCATCGTGTCGATCGCCGTGTCCGTGCTGGTCGCGCTCGTGATCTGGCAGGTCTACAGCCGCTCCGCGCTGCTCGCGCGCTACCTCGGCAGCGAGGGGACCAAGGTCGCGAAGCGCGTGTCGGCGTTCCTGCTGCTGTGCATCGGCGTGCAGATCATGCTGACCGGCTTCTCCGCGTTCCTGCAGCCGCTCGCCGACCAGGCCAAGTAACCGGGGCGTTCCGGTTCATCCTTCGAGGTTCAACCTTTCACGCAGCCTGCACGCGGCGCGCGCTCATACGCGTTCGCGGCGTGCGGGATACCATGCGACGTCTGGCGGATGCGGCGTGCATCCGGCCGCAACCCCAACTTGAGTGGCGAGGCGAGCAATGGAATACGTGAAATTCGGGTCGACCGGGCTGGACGTGTCGAAGCTGGTGCTGGGCTGCATGACGTTCGGCGAGCCGTCGCGCGGCACGCATCCGTGGACGCTGCCGGAAGCGGAAAGCCGCCCGATCATCCAGCGGGCGGTCGAGGCCGGCATCAACTTCTTCGATACCGCGAACATGTATTCGGACGGCACGTCGGAGGAGATCGTCGGCCGCGCGCTGCGCGATTTCGCGAAACGCGACGACGTCGTGATCGCGACCAAGGTGTTCTACCGGATGCGGCCGGGGCCGAACGGCGCGGGCCTGTCGCGCAAGGCGATCATGACCGACATCGACCAGAGCCTGAAGCGGCTCGGCACCGACTACGTCGATCTCTACCAGATTCACCGCTGGGACTACGGCACGCCGATCGAGGAGACGCTCGAGGCGCTGCACGACGTCGTGAAGGCCGGCAAGGCGCGCTATATCGGCGCATCGTCGATGTTCGCGTGGCAGTTCGCGAAGGCGCTGCACACGTCGAAGCAGAACGGCTGGACCCGCTTCGTCAGCATGCAGAACCACCTGAACCTGCTGTATCGCGAAGAGGAGCGCGAAATGCTGCCGCTGTGCGAGGACGAAGGCATCGCGGTGATCCCGTGGAGCCCGCTTGCACGCGGGCGCCTGACGCGCAACTGGGACGAAACGTCGGAACGGCAGCAGAAGGACGACGTCGGCCAGCGGCTGTACGACGCGACGGCCGATGCCGACAAGGCGGTCGTCGAGGCCGTCGCGGCGATCGCCGCCGCGCGCAACGTGCCCCGGGCGCAGGTCGCGCTGGCGTGGGTCGCGCAAAAGCGCGGCGTGACCGCACCGATCGTCGGCATTTCGAAGCCGCAGCAACTGGACGACGCGCTCGGCGCGCTCGCGCTGAAGCTGACCGACGACGAAATCGCCACGCTCGAACGCCCGTACGTGCCGCACGCGGTGGCCGGGTTCAACTGAGCGGCGGCGCGGGCGACACAGGCGCCGTCGCCGCGCTCAGCGCGCGGCGGCGAGCATCGGATAGGTGAACAGGCCGAAGTGGACGACGTTCAGCCCCGCATGCGCGAGCGCGGCGGCGAGCAGGCCGCCGCGCCGCCACGCGAGGCCGTAGCCGACGCCGGCCACCGTGCCGAGCACGATCCATGGCCAGCCGCCCGCGGCGTGCGCGGCGCCGAACAGCAGCGCGCCGGCCGCGAGCGCGACCCACGGGCCCCATGAGTAGGCGCCGAACGCGCGGGTCAGCCCGCCTTGCACGTAGCCGCGGAACAGCGCTTCCTCGGCGAGCGTCACCAGCAACAGGTTGTTCGCGAGCCACAACCAGCCCGACGGCGGCCATTTGGGGGCCCAGCCGACCATCCCGAACGCGAGCGCGCCGGCCAGGCACGCGATAGCCGTTGCGACGGCCGCCACCGCGCCGGTGCGCAGCGCGCGCGACAGCGCGACGTCGGGCGCGACCCACGGCAGTGCCCACAACAACCACAGGCCGACGAGCGGCTTGTCGAAATTCAGGTACATCGTGAACGGAACTGCGTCCGGCGTGAAGCGGATCGGCCCGATCACGCGCGGATTGTGGAAGCCGGGAATCAGATGCAGGCTCAGCGCGATCGCGAGCGCGGCAAAGACGAGGTGCGCGACGATGCGCACCGCGAGCGGGCGCTCGGGCAGCACGCCCCAGCCGGCCGCGATCAGCAGCGCGAGCGGCACCAGCGTGATCGGCGCGATCTGGCCGAACGCCAGCGCGCCCGCATAGCCGAGCGCGGCGAGGCCGATGCTCAGGCCGTGCAGCGGGCGATGCCACGCGAAGGCGGCGGCCGCGAACAGGGCGAGCCAGATCGTGGCACACGGAAGGAGCGAAAGGGACATGACGAAAAACGGATGGGCGGACGAGACGCCGCGCATCATACAGCAGGTGCGGTGACCCGCCGCCGGACAGCCGGCGCGCCGCGCGTCAGCGGCCGGCGGTTTCGGTGACGCCGCCGCGGCCCGGAATGTCGACGCTGTTGCGCACGCGCATCCGCCGCCGGTACCAGAACGTCCACAGCAGCAGGCAGGCAAACACCGTGTAGCCCATGACCGGCGACACGACCAGCACGCGTTCGACCGGCCAGTTGACGACCATCCACCAGCGCAGCAGCATCTCGACCGTCATGATGGCGCCCCACACGAACGTCATCAGCCGCAGCATCTGCCGCAGGCCCGGTTGCGCGTCCCAGACGGCTTCGAAGTGCGCGGCGCCGCCGTCCATCTCGCGGGCCACGGTCGCGCGGGCCAGATAGTAGATCAGCGGGCGTTCGCGGAACAGCGACAGCAGGAACACGATGCCGATCGTGCCCGAGCCGATCGATTCGCGCATCAGCAGCGTGCGCGGGCTGCCGCCGAACGCCATGCCGACGATCGACAGCGTGATGCCGAGCAACACGATGGCCGCCACCGCGTCGACGCGGCGCGAGCGGATGAATTCGACGATCGACCAGATGATCGGCGGAACCGCCGACGCGTACAGCGCGCCGGTTTCGCCGAAATACGGATGCGCGACCCGATAGGCCACCCAGGGCAGCACGAGGTTGACGAAGAGTTCGAGAATCAGTCCGGCTCGCGGTTTCACGATGCGCCATTCCACGCAGGTCGGGGCGAACGTACGCAACGCGTGGTTGCCCCCGGTTGTCCCGAAAAGGGTTCGATTCAGTATATCGAAGAATCGTGCGGGGTTGCGGTGTCGCCTGCCGCGACGGCATCGGCTGTAGCCGGTATGCGAGTGCATGGTCCGCCAGAAGGATCGGCGCACGCGACCGCTGCTGGGCCGGGGCGCGCTGCAGGATCGCGTCGTCGCGTCGCGGCAAGGCGCCGATCGGAATGCGTTTGCGGTTGCGTTTGCGGTGCGCGAGCCTGCGCGGCGCGGCGTGAATCGAAGCCGCGGCCGCGCGCGGGCGGTCAGGCGATGGCCGGCTGGACGATGATCTTCACGTTGCGGTCCTTGTGGTTGACCAGTTCCTCGAAGCCGTGCGCGACGATGTCGCCGAGCGCGATGCGCCCGGTGATGAGCGGCTGCACGTCGATGCGGCCGTCGGCGATGAAGCGGATCACGTCCGCGAATTCGCCGTTGTACGCGAGCGAGCCGATCACTTCCTTCTCGGTCGACACGATGTCGAAGAAGTTGAACGGCGCCGGTTCCTCGAAGATGCCGACCATCACCGCCTTGCCGGCCTTGCGGATCACGTCGATCGCCAGTTTCGCGGTGGCCGTGTGCCCGATGCATTCGAACGACACGTCGGCGCCGTAGCCCCCGGTCAGCGCCCTGACTTCGGCGATCGCGTCGGCCGTCTTCGGATCGATGACGACGCTCGCGCCCACCTCCAGCGCCTTCTGCTTGCGCGCGGCCGACATCTCCAGCGCGATCACGCGCCCGGCGCCCGCCGCCTTCGCGCACATGATCGTGCACAGGCCGATCGTGCCCGCGCCGACCACGACGACGGTCTGCCCGACGATGTTGCCGGCCTTCTTCACCGCGTGCAGCCCGACCGCGAGCGGTTCGATCAGCGCGCCGGCCTCGGTCGGGAAATTGTCGGGCAGCTTGTACAGCAGTTCGGCCGGCACGTTCACGTATTCGGCGAACGCACCGTTGTTCATCAGCCCGGTGAACGCGAGGTTCTCGCAGATGTTGTATAGCCCGTGCCGGCAATACCAGCAGGTGCCGCAATGCTGGCACGCGTCGGCCGTCACGCGGTCGCCGACCGCGTAGCCCGACACGCCCGCGCCGAGCTCGGCGATCTCGCCGCTGAACTCGTGGCCGAGGATGCACTGGCCCTTCAGGCCGGTCAGCGGATGCGGCGCGTCGACCGGGATGAACACCGGCCCGGCGACGTATTCGTGCAGGTCGGAGCCGCAGATGCCGCACCAGTGCACGCGGATCGTGACCCAGCCGGCGGGCGGGCGCTCCGGAACGGGAACCTCTTCGACGCGGATGTCGTGGCGGCCGTGCCAGACGGCGGCCTTCATGCTGGGGGGAGTGATCGGTGCCGATGTACTCACGTTGCTGTCTCCGTCAGGTTGTCGTCGGGCGCGCGGCGATGTTGCCGGCGCGCCCGTCGCGCGATTGCGCGATCGACGGTATGCAGGAACGGGGCCAGCGTGAAGTGCGGTGGTGCGTGGCGGTCGACGGTGCGCGTGGCGTGCGTTGCACCATGTCACTTTCTGCCGACCGGAAAGGATTCGGAACGAATGGGGCGCCGAATTTGCTGCGACAGCGAAACAGCGAGTCGAGTGAGACGCCGGGACGTTCGTCTCAGCGCAATGAGACGAATCGCGAGACGAACCGCAACGGGGGGGCGTTGCTCGATCCGCGTTCAGGCGAGCACTTCGTCCACGGCAACCGCGGCGAGCGATGTGAATCCGGCGGCACGGTACAGCGGCTGGCCGGCTTCGGTCGAGATGAGCCATACGCGGCGCGCGCCGCGGTGCCGCGCGTGCGCGACGATCGCGGCGAGCAGTTGCGTCGCAAGGCCGCGACGCCGGTAGGCATCCGCCGTTCCGACGCGGTCGACGACGATATCGCGCGGCGACGCGAAGCCGTAGCGCGCGGTGGCCGCGATCTGTCCGTCGAGCCGGTGCGCGAACAGGAACGCGGCCGGATTCGGCTGGAACGGCGGGAAGGCGCCGCTGGCGTTGAACGCGCCGATCGCGTCCGGCGTGTCGCAGGCCAGCGAGAGCGCGAGCGTGTCGTCACCGGACAGCCCGTCGATATCCGCGGCCATGAAATGCTCGTCGGTCAGCCGGCGCGTCCTGCCGTGCAGCGCGGGCGGCAGCGGGGCCGCGCCGTAGCGCGTGATCCACGCGCCAACCGCAAACGGGCCGGCGCCGGACACGGGCGCGCCCTCGATCATGAAATGCTCGAAAGGCCGGCCCATCGCGCCGTCGAACTGCACGACATGGCCGTCCGGGCCGTCGTGCAGCGGCGCATCGCGCCGGCCGCGCGCGGCGCAGTACCCGGCGATGAAGGTGCGCACGGCCGCCTTGCGGCGGGGGAAATCCGTCCAGGCTTCGTCGAGCGGGAACAGCGTGGCCGGTGCAGGGGAGGCGGTCGACATAAGGAGGGGCGCGGCGTTGTCGGACGAAGCGGACAGCTTAGACCAGGATGCCGTCGCGTGTCGCGCCGGCCATTGTCACCATCGCCGAAACGGATCGTTGCGCGCGCTGCCCCTTTACTTGAAGTTAACTTCAATTTGTATCATGTGCGCGAGTCCGATTGCGGTCGCGTGAGACATCCCGTTGCACGCCGCCGCTTCAACGGAGGTGAAGATGACCGAATCGCCTGTCGCGGCCGATGCCGCCACGCTGCCGGCGCGCAGCTACCGGGCCGCCGTCGCGAACGTCGTGCTGGCGAGCATCGTGTCGGCGCTGCACGTCGGCAAGGCGACGATCGGCTTGCCGTCGCTCCAGCACGAGTTCGGCGGCTCGCTCGCGTCGCTGAGCGGGATCATGTCGGTGTTTCCGTTCGTCGGCGTGTTCGGCGGGATCGCCGCCGGCCTGCTGGTGCGGCGCTGGGGCGACCGGCGGCTGCTGGTGACGGGCCTCGTCATCCTCGGCCTGTCGAGCGTGGCCGGCGCCTGGGCCGGCAGCTTCGCGCTGTTGCTGGCCACGCGCTTCGCGGAAGGCCTCGGGTTCGTGATCGTGGTGGTCGCTGCGCCGGCCGTGCTGAACCGCGTGACGCCGCCCGAACGGCGCAATTTCGCGTTCGGCCTGTGGAGCACCTTCATGCCGGCCGGCATGGCGCTGTCGATGCTGGTCGGGCCGCTGCTCGGCGGCTGGCGCAACGGCTGGCTCGCGGCCGCGGCGCTGACGCTCGTCGCGGCGGCCGCGGTGCCGGTCACGACGTCGGCCGACGCGCCGTCGCGGCAGGCGACGACGCGCATCGGCCCCGCGCTGCGCGCCGTGCTCGCGTCGCGCTCGACCACGCTCCTCGCACTGGGCTTCGCGACCTACAACGTGCAGTTCTTCGCGGTGATGACGTTCCTGCCGGTGTTCCTGATGCAGCGCCTCAGCGTCGCGGTCGGCGCGGCGGGGCTGATCAGCGCGGCGATCGTCGCCGCGTGCGTGATCGGCAACCTGACGGCCGGCTGGCTGCTGTCGCGCGGGGCGCGACCGGGGATC
>NZ_JACFYV010000156.1:0-16533 GCF_016759955.1 Burkholderia sp. KCJ3K979 | reverse complement strand
ACCGAGCGGCCTCATAGTTCGCTCGGCTATCTGACGCCTGCGCAGTTCGCCCGGGCGCACGACGCGAAGCAGCAGTTTTTAACCTCGGACTCTAACTGCAGTTCGGACTAAAACCGGGGGCAGGTCACTCGCGGCCGAATCAACGCAATCATCCGGATACCACAGCAATACCCATGTCGATCGACGCCCCGACCGCAGTGTCACTGCAACATATTCTCGAACGCCCCGGCGATTTCTCCGGGTGGCTTTACCTGCCGCCGATGCCATGGGCGCTCGACACTGAGGGGGCGTTTTTCGAAGACGTCGATGACGCGGAAGCCGACGTTGCGCCTGCCATGGCGGCCCAACCCGGCTGGCGCGTCACGCTGAACAGCGCGACGATCGAAGACATCGTGATCAACGCGCATGACCAGGTCGACGAACCGACCGTTGCGCAATTGTTCGACGCGTTCGTGTTCTATGTCGACAACGACGAGTTCATTCTGCTCTGACGAGGCACGCGCCCCACGCCACAGCAAAAAAGGACCGCCAGTGCGGTCCTTTTTTCATGAAGCGGAATTCGAAAAAACACCCGCCTCTTACGGCAACGAAATCGTCAAATTAGCCGATTCCGGTCCGACCTTGATCACCTGGGAATACGGCGCCAACGCCTGCAGCGTCTTGTCCTTGAGATAGGTATTGAGCCCGAGATACCCAAGCAACGCAACGAGCGCAAACACGGTCCCGATCGCCCAAACCGGCACCTCCCGCTTCAACCGGTGCGCGATCTGATCCGGCAGCGGCCAATGCGGCGCAAACGCAGCCCGCTTGCCCTTCATATGCGCGATCTCGTCCCCAAGCCGCGCGGTCAGATACGCGAGCTTCTCCGGCCCCTCGAGCAGATACTTGCCCTGGAACCCGAGCAGCAGGCACATATGAAACACCTCGAGCGACTGCAGCCGCGCCGCACCCTGCGCACGACACTCCTCGAGATACTGGAAGAACTTCTCGCCCGCGAGTTGCTCGCCGAACAGCACGAGCTGCAGCGGCCGGCGTTCCCAATCCGCGCGGATCTTGAACTGCGACGACAGCACCATTTCGTCGATGGCCGCGCAGAACGCGAACTTCGCGCCGTACACGTCCTCGGCGGCGATATTCAGCTTCTTCGCGCCGCGCTCGAAATCCGACAGGAATTCCTGGATTCGCGTGCTGAACTCGCTGGCGCTGTCCGGCTCCCGCTTGTTCTTGAGCAGGAACAGCATGAAGAACCCGTCGTACAGCAAATCGAGCAGCGAGCGGGCCTGGAACGCAGAGTCCGTCGATGCCGGGCTGTGCAGGGGCGGCGGCACGTTGTCGCCGAACAGGGAAGGCGCGTAGCTCATGATGTGACCGCGATCAGTTCGAATTTCAGGTCATTGATGCCAGTCGGCGCGTAGATCATCGCGGACTGGGCCTGCAGCATGCGCTCGTACAGCGGGCTGCGTGAATCGAGCGCGAAGTAGCACGCGCCGGGGCGCACCGGAATCGCGGGCGGCACCTGCGGCGTGTACGACAGCCGCACGCCGGGCATCGCCGACAGCACGAGCTTGTCGACGTCGTCAGGCGCGCCGACCTTGAAGCGGGCCGGCACCGCATCGACGAGCTCGACGCTCGGCATGTCCGCGGACACCGCGAGGTAGAACTCGGTCTTGTCGTCGATCTTGCCGGAATCGAGGCGGCCAAGGTGGAACGACGGGCGCACCTCGTCGAGCGTGATCGCGAAATAGCGCGTCGAGATCACGGTGTCGAGCAGTTCGCGCAGCATCAGGTCGAGGCGCGCGAAGCTCGGGCCCGGATCGTCGTGACGGTACACGGGCAGGTCGGCGAGCGTATAGCCCTTCGAGAACGTCATCAGCTGGCCCGCGAGGCGCAGCAGTTCCTGGAACAGCCGCTCCGGATGCAGCGCCGCGTGCTGGTGCAGGTGCGCGAGCGTCGCGAATGCGGCGTTCGCCGTATGCAGCAGCCAGAACGACGCGATGTCGCCCGAGCGGAATTCGATGATGTTCTTCGACGGCTCGCGGTGGAAGCCGTACAGCGCGTTCACCTTGGCCTGCAGCGCGTCGACCAGCTGGCGCAGCCGCTGGTGCAGGATCGGCGACGCTTCGATCGCGAGGCACGGCGGCACGAAGCTGTCGTCGATCTCGAAGCCGGACGTCGCGGTGCGGCGCACGCGTACGAGCGGCACCGACAGCAGCTGGTCGCGCGGCTCGCTGTGCGCGATCAGCTTGACCTGCGTCTTCAGGAACGTGATGTCGGCTTCGGCGGCGTCGGTGAAGTTGTCGGCAACGCTCGTCTGCTCGCTGACGAACCGCGTCATGAAGCCTGCGGCCGGATCGTCGCTGTAGTTGGTGCCGTTCTCACGCAGCGGGTGCAGTGCGAGATAGAACACGAATTCGTTGATGCCGTCGGGCAACGTATCCAGCGCGATCGGCGGCGGCAGATCGTCTGCCTGCGGCGCGGCATACAGCGCGCCGTCCGGGAACACGAGCGCGAGCTCGGCGACCCGCAGCACGTTGCTGCCGAGCGCGTCGCGGTCGATGCGCACCGAGCGCACGCCCCAGTTGTACGGCTGGATCGCCTGGATGGACTCGAACAGGCGCGCCTCGTGGTACGCGTCCTGTCGCTGAAAGTGTTGAGGCCGGAGGAACAGCCCTTCCCCCCACAGCACCTTGGCCGAATAACTCATGTCAAATCCGGTTAATGTGGCGTTGCGATGTAATCGATTTGTTCGTGCCCGAATTAAATCGCCAAGTGTTAACTCTTGTTAATTGACATCCGTGCGTCATGTTTAACCGCAAGAGACCGAAGACAGCAAATTCAGCGGTTGCGAAGGCGCACCTTGTTGCGGTGCGATGACCGTGCCGTCGGTGACCGTCATCGCGCAATTATGCAGGCCGATGATTATGCCGGATTTCTCCGATTTCGCCGGATCGAATGTCAGTTTCCATCGTTGCAGTGCGGGGTCGCGGAACAGCGCGACGATGCCGAATGCCTGGGCTTCGCGCGATACCTTCTCGGTTGCCGTATAGCGCTGGCCCGGAATCAGCGTGATTTCGCGCACATTCAGCAGATCGGCGCCGAGTGCGGCTTTTTCCTTGGTCGGATCGGTAAAGGCGTCGAACGGCGCTTGCTGGAACGAGGTCGGGTCCTTCAGCGCATAAAGCCGGACGACGAGCGCGAGCGGCTTGTGGTCGGTCGCGGCATTCAGGTTCGGCGCGGCGGCCAGCGTGAGCCCGATGTTGCGCGGTGGCTTCTGCGCGTCGGGCACCTCGGGCTTGCCGATACCGGCCGCGGACATCACGGCGCTGGCGGCCGAGCCGAGCAGCGGGGCGGCCGCGCATCCGGCCAGAAGGGCGCAGGCAACCAGCGGCAGCGCGTAGCGAATCATGGACGATCTCATCGTTTTTCCGGCGTGCCGCCTTTATCCCTGTCAAAACTGCCGGGTATTGCCGCGTTCGCTGCGCCTCCCCGACATTGCACCGTTCAACTATTAAGCACGCCCACATCAGGCGAGCGCCCGGAAATTTTTTCCGCCGTCCGGGCGGCGCGTCGTGCGACCAGTAAAACTTGCGCATTCCGGCCCGAGGAAAAACCGCGGCGAGCCCGCAGCGATCGGCCATTCGAGGGGGTAGCGCCCGGTTTTAAAAGGAATTACTCTTCACACGACGATTGAATTATGAAAAATTGATCGGTACTATACCCGCGCGCTTCTTGCAAAGCAAAAGAACCAGATTCTCAACGATTTAAAACTCACGCGCCGGTGGATATAACGATGAAAGACCGTCTGTTCGCAAAACTGTCTGGGGTAGTGGTGGCTTGCGGCGTGATCGCCGGCTGTGCGAGCCAGCCTCCCGCGCCGCCGACTGCGGAAGTGTTCAACAAGTCGCTGGCCGATGCGGACGCCGTCGCGAAGGCGGGGGACCAGGACAAGGCGCTCGGCCTGTACCAGCAGCTCGCGAAGTCGGATCCGACGCGCGAGGAACCGTGGTCGCGCATCGCGCAAATCCAGTTCGCGCAAAACCATTACGGGCAGGCGATCGTCGCCGCCCAGGAAGCGCTGCAGCGCGACGCGACCGATCGTCAGGCGAAGAGCGTGCTGGCCGTCGCCGGCCTGCGGATCGCGACACAGTCGCTCGGCGAGCTGCGCCAGGACGCGTCGCTCGCGGGCGATGCGAAGTCCGACGCGCAGGCGCTCGCGAAGCAACTGCGCGATACGCTCGGCGAATCGGCGCTGTTTCCGCCGGAAACCAAGACCGTGAAACCGCGTCCGCCGCGCCGCGTCGTCCATCGCCCGAAGGGCGGGGCCGCACCGGCTGCCGATGCGGCTGCGCCGGCCGCACCGAGCGCGCCGACGCCGCCTGTGGCGCAAAAGGGCAGCGCGGACCCGTTCGGCGCACTGCGCAACTGAAACCGCAACTGACGCGATAACCACAACTAACCTGGGAGCCGTCGAGATGGCCAAGAAAGAAAGCATTCAGAAAAGCTTGCAGAAAATACGGCCGCCGCGCGTCCAGCTGACCTACGAGGTCGAGAAGGGCGATGCGATCGAGGTGAAGGAGCTGCCGTTCGTCGTCGGGGTCGTCGGCGATCTGGCGGGCCAGTCCGAAATCGAGCAGCCGAAGCTGCGCGATCGTAAATTCGTCAACATCGACCGCGATAATTTCGACGACGTGATGAAGGCGATCGAGCCGCGTGCCGCGTTCCAGGTGGAAAACCGCCTGAGCCCGGAAGGCGGCAAGTTCGCGGTCGACCTGAAGTTCCGCTCGCTGTCGGATTTCAGCCCGGACGAAGTCGTCGAACAGGTCGAGCCGCTGCGCCGCCTGCTCGAGGCGCGCTCGAAGCTCGCCGACCTGCGCAACAAGCTCGCCGGCAACGACAAGCTCGAGGATCTGCTGTCCGAGGTGCTGAAGAACACGCAGCAGCTGCAGGAGCTCGCGAAGGGCACCGGCGGCGACAAAGACGGCGAATGACGACGGAGTGTTGAGATGAACCAGCAAACGGCTGCGGCCCAAGCGAGCGGCGCGGAATACGCCGCCGGGACTTCGCTGCTCGACGACATTGTCGAGAAGAGCAAGGTCGCGAAATCCGATTCCGAGCATGCGCGTGCGAAGGACCTGATCGGCGAACTCGTGCACCAGGTGCTCGACGGCACGGTGATCGTGTCGGACAACCTGTCGGCCACGATCGACGCGCGCGTCGCGGAGCTCGACCGCCTGATTTCCACGCAGCTTTCCGCCGTGATGCACGCGCCGGAATTCCAGCGCCTCGAAAGCACGTGGCGCGGGATGGATTATCTGGTCAAGGAAAGCAACACGGGCCAGACGATCAAGATCAAGGCGCTGCATGCGCCGAAGCGCGATCTCGTGCGCGATTTCAAGGGCGCGAGCGAGTTCGACCAGAGCGCGCTGTTCAAGAAGGTCTACGAAGAGGAATTCGGCACGTTCGGCGGCTCGCCGTTCGGTGCGCTGATCGGCGATTACGAGATCTCGCGCCAGCCGGAAGACATGTACTTCATCGAGCAGATGTCGCATGTCGCGGCGGCCGCGCATGCGCCGTTCATCGCGTCGGCGTCGCCGGAGCTGCTCGGCCTCGAGTCGTTCTCCGACCTCGGCAAGCCGCGCGATCTCGGCAAGGTGTTCGACACCGTCGAATACGCGAAGTGGAAGTCGTTCCGCGACGCCGAGGATTCGCGCTACGTCGGCCTGACGCTGCCGCGCTTCCTCGGCCGCCTGCCGTTCAATCCGAAGGACGGCCAGACCGCGGAGAACTTCAACTTCGTCGAGGACGTCGACGGCACCGATCACGACAAGTACCTGTGGTGCAACGCGGCATGGGCCTTCGCGGCCCGCCTGACGGCCGCGTTCGACGACTTCGGCTGGTGCGCGGCGATCCGCGGCGTCGAAGGCGGCGGCCTCGTCGAGGATCTGCCGACCCACACGTTCAAGACCGACGACGGTGAAGTCGCGCTGAAGTGCCCGACCGAAATCGCGATCACCGATCGCCGCGAGAAGGAGCTGAGCGATCTCGGCTTCATCCCGCTCGTCCATTGCAAGAACTCAGATTACGCCGCGTTCTTCGCTGCGCAGTCGGTGCAGAAGCCCAAGAAATACAGCACCGACAGCGCGAACGCGAACGCCGTCCTGTCCGCCCAGCTTCAGTACATCTTCTCGGTATCGCGCGTCGCGCACTACCTGAAGGCGATGATGCGGGACAAGATCGGCAGCTTCGCATCGGCGCAGAACGTGGAGACTTTCCTCAACCGGTGGATTTCGCAGTACGTCCTGCTCGACGACAACGCCTCGCAGGAACAGAAAGCGCAATTTCCGCTGCGCGAGGCATCCATACAAGTGTCGGAGATTCCGGGCAAGCCGGGCTCGTATCGTTCGGTCGCGTTCCTGCGCCCGCACTTTCAGCTCGACGAACTCTCGATTTCTCTGCGACTTGTCGCTGATCTGCCCAAACCGGCAAATTCATAAGCGAGTAAATCGCCCGGGCGGGCCGCCTGGGTAGGACGTTAAAACCACCTCTTTGGGGAGTCGAAGGGCCATGTTACATATGCACTTGCAGTTTGGTAGTCCCGCGGTGAAGGGCGAATCCGCGGATAAAGACCACCAAGGCTGGATCGAACTGAAATCGTGGGATCACTCGATCGTTCAGCCGCGTTCGGCAACCGCATCGACCGCTGGCGGTCACACGATGACGCGTTGCGAGCACGGCGACATGATCTTCACGAAGGAAATCGATTCGTCGAGCCCGCTGCTGTATCAGCACGCTTCGGGCGGTACCACGTTCGACGAAGTGACGGTCCATTTCTCGCGCGCCGACGGTGAAGGCAAGCGCGTGCAGTATCTGGAAGTCAAGCTCAAGTACGTGATCATCTCGAGCATCGCGCCGAGCGTTCGCGAGGAAGGTCTGCCGCTCGAGACGTTCTCGCTGAAGTACGCAGCCGTGCAGTGGAAGCAAACCCAGCAGAAGATCGGCGGCAACCAGGGCGGCAACACGCAAGGCGCCTGGAGTCTGACGAAGAACGACAAGACCTACGCGGTCTAAGGTCGGTTGCGGCAACGGGGCGCGTCGCGTCCCGTTGTCGTTTTCGCTGTCAACACCGGCCGATGAAACGATTCGAACCCAGTTTTCTCGACAAGCTGTTCGACGACGAACCGCATCTGCCGGCCTCGGCTGCGATGCGGCAATTGTCGCTGGACGAGCTCAAGAACACGGTCGCCCGCGACGTCGAGGCGATCCTCAACACCCGTATCGCGCACACCGAGAACGAGCTGGCGGCACTGCCGGAATGCCAGAAGTCGGTGCTGACCTACGGGCTGAACGATTTCGCGGGGCTGAGCCTCGCGAGCCACTACGACCGCGCATTCATCTGCAAGTCGATCCAGCAGGCCATCGCGCGCCACGAGCCGCGCCTGCAGCAGGTGCAGGTGACGTTCGAGCTGAACGAGCAGGCCACCAACGCGCTGTACTTCGCGATCCAGGCGCTGCTCGTCGTGCACCCGGCCGAGGAGCCGGTCAGTTTCGACGCGATGCTGCAACCGTCGACGCTGCAGTATTCGGTCACGCGCGCACGCGCGGCACGCATGCAGTAAATCAAGCCGCCGAGCGGGCCGGACCGCCCGGTGGTGAATCAGGTCCGGCAGGAAATATTGAGGTTCGGGGTCGTCGATGGAAGAATTGCTGCCGTATTACGAACGCGAATTATCGTTTTTGCGGCGCTATTCGCGAGATTTCGCCGAACGCTATCCGAAGATCGCCGCGCGGCTCGCGCTGTCCGGCGAACATTGCGAGGATCCGCACGTCGAGCGGATGATCGAGTCGTTCGCGCTGCTCGGCGCGCGCATCAACAAGAAGCTCGACGACGATTACCCGGAATTCACCGAAGCGCTGCTGGAAGTGCTGTATCCGCACTACCTGCGGCCGTTCCCGTCGTGCTCGATCGCGCAGTTCACGCCGGCTTCGCCCGGCCAGCAGACCGAACCGGTCGTGATCGATCGCGGCACCGAGCTGAAAAGCCGTCCGATCCGCGGCGTGCAATGCCGGTTCCGTACCGCCTACGACGTGACGCTTGCGCCGATCCGCATCTCGGAGGCGCGCTATACGCCGGTCGCGCTCGCGCCGAGCGCAACGGTGCTGCCGTCGAACGCGACGGGCGTGATCTCGATCACGTTCGAATCGCTCGCCGCGCAGCTCGATCTCGGCGCGCTGAAGCTGTCGACGCTGCGCGCGCACCTGCACGGCGAGCAGTCGTTCGTCGCCGCGCTGACCGATTGCCTGTTCGTCAACGTGCTCGGCGCGTACGTCGAGCCCGAACGCAACGGCCGCTGGACCGCGCTGCGCAAGCTGCCGATCGCGCAGGCCGGCTTCGCCGAGGACGACGCGCTGATCGACTATCCGGCGAAATCGCACCCCGCGTACCGGCTGCTCACCGAATACTTCGCGTTTCCCGACAAGTTCGATTTCGTCGACTTCGACCTTGCGGCGATCACACGCGCGTCGGGCCGCTGCCAGCGCGCGACGCTGCATCTGGTGCTGCAGGACGTGCGCAGCGATTCGCATATCGCGCGCCTGCTCGAGCTGCTGACGGCGAGCCATTTCCGGCTGTTCTGCACGCCGATCGTCAACCTGTTCCGCCAGCACGGCGAACCGATCCGCGTCACGCATCGCGCGGTGTCGTATCCGGTGATCGCCGAGGCGCGGCGTGCGTTCGCGTACGAGGTGTACTCGATCGACTCGGTGAAGCTCGTCCGGCAGCAGGCGCACGAGGAATCGGTGATCGAGTTCCGGCCGTTCTATTCGCTGCATCACGGCGAATCGGCGCGCATCGGCCATTACTGGTTCGCGCGCCGCAACGACTGGGTCGCGCAGAAGAGCCCCGGCTATGAAACCGAGATCTCGATCGTCGACATCGACTTCGAGCCGACGTCGCCGCAGACCGACACGCTGAGCCTCGACCTCACCTGCACGAACCGCGACCTGCCTTCGATGCTGGCGTTCGGCCTCGAAGGCGGCGACCTGTTCCAGGAAGGCGGGGCGCAGACGAGCGGCATCTCGCTGCTGCGCCGCCCGACGCAGAGCGTGCGCTTCGAGCGCGGCCGTGCCGCGCACTGGCGGCTCGTGTCGCATCTCGCGCTCAACCACGTGTCGCTCGTCGCGCACGGCCTCGCGCCGCTGAAGGAGATGCTGACGCTGTACGACCTGCGGCGCACGGCCGTGTCGATGCGCCAGATCGACGGCCTGGCCGGCGTCGAGCAGCGCGGCGCCGTGCAGTGGCTACCCGGCAAGCCGTTCGCGACCTTCGTGCGCGGCATCGAGATCCGGTTGACGATCGACGAGGAGCACTTCGTCGGCGCGAGCCTTGCGTCGTTCGTGCGCGTGCTCGACAGCTTCTTCGGGTTGTACGTCCACCTCAACAGTTTCGTTCAATTGGTCGTCGTGTCGAAGCGCACCGGCGAGGAGATCATCCGATGCAAGCCCCGAACCGGCGAATCGATCCTGGCGTAGTCGACGCGCTGCTCGACGAGCCGCATCGCTTCGAGTTCTTCCAGGCGGTGCGGGTGCTCGAAGGGCTGTTCGCGCGGCAGGCGTCGGATGCGCCCGGCGCGTGGCGGCAGGGCGACGTGGTCGCGCAGCACATCGCATTCCGCAACACGCTGTCGCTCGGCTTCCCGCCGAGCGAGATCGAAGGCGCGCGTTCGTTCGACGACGACGGCGCGCCGCTGAACTCGGACGAGCAGCGCGGCACCGCGCTCGCTGCGGGCGAGCTCGGCCGCGTCGAGCTGACGCCCGCGTTCTTCGGGCTGCTCGGCGGGCAGGGCGCGCTGCCGCTGCACTACACCGAGCAGATCGTCGCGCGCGAGCACCTGCGGCGCGACCATGCGGCGCGTGCGTTCTTCGACGTGTTCTCGAACCGCGCGACCGCGCTGTTCTATGCGGCGTGGAAGAAATACCGGCTGCCGTTCCATTACGAGCTCGACCGCGACGAGCGCTACCTGCCGCTGTTGCTCGCGATCGCGGGCGTGCCGAGCGACGAGGTGCGCGACAGCCTCGCGGCCGGCCCGGGCGGCGTGCTCGACGAAGCCGTGGCCGGCTACGCGCTCGCGGCGCGGCACCGGCCGATGTCGGCCGCCTACCTGCAACGCACGCTGTCCGATTACTTCCGCGTGCCGGTGAAGATCGACCAGTTCGTCGGCAAGTGGTACGACGTGCCGCCCGATCAGCTGAGCGTGCTCGGCGAAGTCAACGCGGTGCTCGGCGCGACGGCGCTCGTCGGCGAGCGCGTGTGGCAGCGCGACATGCGCGCACGGATCGTCGTCGGCCCGCTGTCCAAGCGCGATTACGAGGCGTTCCTGCCCGGCGGCGCGCACGCCGTCGCGCTCGAGCGGATGCTGACGCTGCTCGCCGGCGTCACGCTCGAGTACGAGGTGAAGCTCGTGCTCAAGCGCACCGAGGTCGGCGCGAGCGTGCTCGGCGCGGGCTCGCGGCTCGGCTGGGATGCGTTCCTGTGCACGCGCGATGCGCTGGAGGATCGCTCGGACGCCCGCTACGAACTGCACGTGATTCACTGAGACCCTAACAACAACACGCAATCGAACCTGAGATCGACGCCATGAGCACGCCTCTGAAGACCCTGATCACGAAACTGAACCCGCTGTGCCGCCACGCGACCGAGCGTGCGGCGAGCGCGTGCCTGGCGCGCGGCCACTACGAGGTCGATCTGGAGCACCTGTTCCTCGCGTTGCTCGACGAAGCGACGGGCGACCTGCCGCTCGCCTTGCGCGCGAGCCGCGTCGATCCGCATGCGCTGCACGCCGATCTCGAACGCGAGCTCACGCGCCTGAAGACCGGCAACACGCGCACGCCGGTGTTCTCCGTGCATCTGATCGCGCTGTTCGAGCAGGCATGGCTGATCGCGTCGCTCGATTCGCAGCTCGGCCGCATCCGTTCCGGGCACCTGCTGCTCGCGCTGCTGACCGCGCCGGATCTCGCGCAGTTCGCGCAACGGATGTCGTCGCGCTTCGCGGAAATGAACGTGACGGACCTGAAGCACAAGTTCGACGAAATCATGGCCGGTTCGAGCGAAGCCGAGCCGCGCCAGGCGGACGACGATGGCAGCGACGTCGCGCCGGCCGCCGACGGCTTTGCGCCCGCGGCCGGCCCGTCGAAGACGCCCGCGCTCGACACCTATACGACCAACCTCACGCAGCGCGCGCGCGACGGCAAGATCGACCCGGTGATCGGCCGCGAGGCGGAGATCCGTCAGGCGATCGACATCCTGATGCGCCGCCGCCAGAACAACCCGATCATGACCGGCGAGGCCGGCGTCGGCAAAACGGCGGTCGTCGAAGGGCTCGCGCTGCGGATCGCGGCCGACGACGTGCCGCCGCCGTTGCGCGGCGTCGCGCTGCACGTGCTCGACATGGGGCTGCTGCAGGCCGGCGCGAGCGTGAAGGGCGAGTTCGAGAACCGGCTGAAGAGCGTGATCGACGAGGTGAAGAAGAGCGCGCACCCGATCATCCTGTTCATCGACGAGGCGCACACGATCATCGGCGCGGGCGGCCAGGCCGGCCAGAACGACGCGGCGAACCTGCTGAAGCCCGCACTCGCGCGCGGCGAACTGCGCACGATCGCCGCGACGACGTGGAGCGAATACAAGAAGTACTTCGAGAAGGATGCTGCGCTCGCGCGACGCTTCCAGGTCGTGAAGGTCGAGGAGCCGAGCGAGCCGCTGGCCGCCGCGATGCTGCGCGGGATGTCGGGCCTGATGGAGAAGCACTTCAACGTGCGGATTCTCGACGATGCGATTACCGAGGCCGTGCGCCTGTCGCACCGCTACATCAGCGGCCGCCAGCTGCCGGACAAGGCGATCAGCGTGCTCGACACCGCGTGCGCGAAAGTCGCGCTCGCGCACAGCGCGACGCCGGCCGCGATCGACGATACGAAGAAGCGCATCGAGCGCATCGATGCGGAAATCGCGTCGCTGGAGCGCGAGGCGGCGGGCGGCGCGGCGCACGACGAGCGGCTCGGCGAGCTGCGCGGCGCGCGCGACACGGCGCTCGAACAACTGGCGAAGGATGAGGAACGCTACGAAGCCGAGCGCGTGATCGTCGCCGAGATCACCGAGCTGCGCGACGCGCTTGACAAGGCACGCGGCCCGTCGGAAGACGGCCAGCCGGTCGACGTGCAGGCCACGCGCGAGAAGCTCGCCGAACGCGTCGCGGCGCTGCACGCGCTGCAGGGCGGCGAGCCGATGGTGCCGTTGCAGGTCGACGGTCACGTCGTCGCCGAGATCGTCGCCGCGTGGATGGGCATTCCGCTCGGCCGGATGGTGAAGGACGAAATCGACACCGTGCTGAACCTGCAGCCGCTGCTGACCGCGCGCGTGATCGGCCAGGACCATGCGCTGGAAGCGATCGCGCAGCGCGTGCGCACCGCGACCGCGAACCTCGAGGACCCGAACAAGCCGCGCGGCGTGTTCATGTTCGTCGGGCCGTCGGGCGTCGGCAAGACCGAGACGGCGCTGGCGCTGGCCGACATCCTGTACGGCGGCGAGCGCAAGATGGTCACGATCAACATGAGCGAGTACCAGGAAGCGCACAGCGTGTCGGGCCTGAAGGGTTCGCCGCCGGGCTACGTCGGTTATGGCGAGGGCGGCGTGCTGACCGAGGCCGTGCGTCGCAATCCGTATTCCGTCGTGCTGCTCGACGAGGTCGAGAAGGCGCACCCGGATGTGCTCGAGATGTTCTTCCAGGTGTTCGACAAGGGCACGATGGACGATGCCGAAGGGCGCGAGATCGACTTCCGCAACACGCTGATCATCCTGACGTCGAACGTCGGCTCGGCCGCGGTGATGCAGGCCTGCCTGAACAAGCCGGCCGAGGAACTGCCCGACCCGGACGCGCTTGCCGAGACGCTGCGTCCGCAGCTGTACAAGACCTTCAAGCCGGCGTTCCTCGGCCGGATGAAGGTCGTGCCGTATTACCCGATTTCCGACGACGTGCTGGCCGAGATCATCGAGCTGAAGCTCGAACGCATCCGCCGCCGGATCGAAGCGAACCACAAGGCCGTGTTCGAATGGGACGAGTCGCTCGTCGACGCGGTGCTCGCGCGCTGCACCGAGGTCGACTCGGGCGCCCGCAACGTCGACCACATCCTGAACGGCACGCTGCTGCCGGAGATCGCGGGCCACGTGCTCGGCCGGATCGCCGACGGCGCGGCGATCGCGCGCATCGCGGTGCGCGCGGACGAGGCCGGCGAATTTGCGTACACCGTCGAATGAGCCCCCGCACGCGACATCTGATGCATCAACGGATTCACTGAACCATGCCGATCAATCTCCCCGAGCTGCTGACGCCGATCAGCGATGCGTCGCCCAGCGGCGACGACCTGCTGTTTTCGAACGAATTCGACGCGATTCAGGACGCGCGGCGCTACGACGACCCGACGCTCGACCAGGGCGAATGGGTAACCGAGATCAAGGAGGCCGACTGGGGCTTCGTCGTCGACCATGCGGGCGAGCTGCTGCGCACGCGCACCAAGGACCTGCGGCTCGCCGTGTGGCTGACCGAGGCGCTCGCGCTCGAGGACGGCATCACCGGCCTCACCGAAGGCTATGCGCTGCTCGAAGGCCTGTGCCGCGACTTCTGGGACACCTTCCACCCGCTGCCCGAGGACGACGACATCGAGCACCGGCTCGGCAACGTCGCGTGGCTGTCCGGCCGCACGGCCGAGCTGCTGCGCGCGGTGCCGCTGACGGACGGCGCATCGAATGCGTTCAGCACGCTCGATTGGGAGGTCGCGCAGCACGTCGCGCAGTCGATCAAGCGCGACCCCGAACATGCCGACGACATCGCGCGCGGCAAGCCGTCGATCGACCAGATCGACGCGTCGCGGCGCGTGACGTCGATCGCGTTCTACACGGCGCTGCTGGCGAACCTGAAGGCGTTCGAATTCGCGCTCGACGCGTTCGAGGAGCGGCTCGTCGAGCGCGCGGGCGATTCGGCGCCGAGCTTCCGGCAGGCGCGCGACGCGTTCGAGACCGTGTACCGGCTCGCCGAGCGCTTTGCGCGCGAACAGGGCTATACGGGCAGCGCGCCGCACGCGCAGGCGGCGCCGCAGGCCCAGCCCGAACGCATCGAGCCGGTGTTCGGCCAGCCGATTCAGACCGAGGAGACTCACGTGCAGCAGCAGACCGCTTCGCGTCCGCCGGTGACGCAGATGATCGCCGGCATCCAGAACCGCGCGCAGGCCGTCGACCAGTTGCGCGCGGTGGCGCGCTATTTCCGTCAGACCGAGCCGCACAGCCCGGTCGCGTATCTTGCCGACAAGGCGGCCGAGTGGGCCGACATGCCGCTGCACAAGTGGCTCGAGAGCGTCGTGAAGGACGACGGCTCGCTGTCGCACATTCGCGAGCTGCTGGGGGTGAGGCCCGACGAGCAGTCGTGAACGATTGTTTTTTGACCTGAGAGCGCGGGCCCGGCGGGCTCGCGATGAACAAGAAGAAGGTGACGCATGAACGTGACCGAACTGGCCCAGGCGATTCGTGGCGGCCTGATCCAGCAGGATCGGCTGCTGAAGACGGACATCCCGTCGCTGCCGAACAATGCGCTCGTGCCGCGTCGCGCCGTAACCCGCTCGGAGCTCGGCCGTGATTTCAGCGTAACGCTCGATCTGGTGTCCACCGCGAGCGACGTCGAGCTCAAGACGCTGATCGCGCAGCCGATCACGCTGTGGATTCAGCAGGCGGACAGGTCGTATCAGCCGATCAACGGCTATATTCACACGGCGCGGCGGCTCGGTGCCGACGGCAGCCTGTCGAGTTACCAGCTGCGCTTCGCGTCGTGGATGCACTTCCTCAAGTTCCGTAGCGACATGCGGTACTGGCAGGACCAGCCGGTCGACGCGATCCTCGCCGACGTGTTCGACAGGCATCCGCAGGCCAGGGGCCAATACCGGTTCGCGCTGTCGAAGCCGCTGCCCTCCCGTTCGTACTGCCGCCAGAGCGAAACCGACTGGAACTTCGTGCATCGGCTGATGGAGGACGAAGGGCTGTTCGGCTTCTGGCGGCACAGTGAAGACGGGAAGGCGCACACGTTCGTCATCACCGACGACCTGCATACCGTCGACGCGCTGTCGCCGAATACCGTCAGGTTCGATCGCTCGGGCAGCGGCAACGAAACCGCCGGCTTCACGCAATGGACCGCGTCGCGGACCTTGCAAAGCACGCTGCATACGACGCGCACCTTCGACTACAAGTCGCCGTCGTCGGCGGGCAATCCGAACGGCACGTCGCTGCCGACGAAAAGCGGGCAGGGCGAGCTGCCCGATCAGGCGGAAATTTACGAATACACCGGCGCTTACACGTATCCGGCGCAGGACCGCGGCGAACACCTGTCGAAGATTCGCCTCGAGGAATGGGAGTCGCGTGCGAAGCGTTTCTTCGGCGTGGGCGGCGTGCGTTCGATCGACGCCGGCCGGCGTTTCACCCTCGTGGACCATCCGGAGCACGATCGCGATGCGGCGAGCGACCGCGAGTTCGCGGCCATCGGCGTCACGCGTTACATCGAGAACAATCTGCCGGTCTCCGACCACGAAGCAAGTTTCCCGTATAGCTTGCAGGACCCGCTGGCGCAGGTGAAGGCCGGGCACGGGAAAGGGGGCGCGTTCGAGGTCGGGCACGACGACGGCTCGGCCGGGTTCTATCTCGTCGAGGTCGAGGCGCAGCGCGCGAGCATGCCGTACCGCAGCCCGTTCGAGCACCGCAAGCCCGCGATGCAGCTCGAGACGGCCGTCGTGGTCGGTCCGAAGGGCGAGGAGGTCTATACCGACGCGCTGAACCGGATCAAGGTCATGTTCGTGTGGGACCGGCAGAGCGAAGGCCGCGAGACGGCATCGTGCTGGATGCGCGTCGTGCAGTCGGATACCGGCGGCGGTTACGGCGCGGTGCATATTCCGCGCGTCGGCGAGGAAGTGCTGATCGGCTACATCGGCGGCGACTGCGATCGGCCGATCGTCATGCATCGTGTCTACAACGGGGCGGCCAAGCCGCAATGGCATAGCGACGGGATACTGTCGGGCTTCCGGTCGAAGGAATATGCGGGATCGGGGCACAACGAGATGGTGCTCGACGACGCGACCGGGCAGAACCGCGCGCGCCTGTTCAGCAGCAGCGCGAATTCGCTGCTTCATCTCGGCTATCTGATCGAGCAGAACGGCAACACGCGTGGCGCGTATCTCGGCTCGGGTTTCGATCTGCGCACGGATGCGTACGGCGCGCTGCGTGCGGGCCAGGGTTTGTACGTGACGACGCATCCGAAGCAGGCGAACAGTCAGCCGCTCGACGCGAGCGAGGCAAAGCAGCAGCTTGGCAGTGCGGACGGGTTGATCGAGTCGATGTCGCAGGTCAGCGAGATGCATCAGGCGGAGAGTCTCGGTGCTGGTCGCGATGCGCTGAAGCAGTTCGCCGATGCGACGCAGAACAGCGTGGCGGGGGCGGCCTCGGGGGGCGGC
>NZ_JACFYV010000155.1:0-16577 GCF_016759955.1 Burkholderia sp. KCJ3K979 | reverse complement strand
GCCCGGCGCGGCTCCCATCATGGGGCTGGATCACTCCATCCACGACCCCGGATAGATTCGAGCAAGTCCACTTTAGGTCAACACTGCCTCGCTTGCAAAAATCGGGCTGACCATAGATTTTGTTTGGTTCGACGATCTCGCGTCGATGGCGACCGCGCCGGCCGCCGCCTCCGTCAGCGCGGGATGCCGAGCCGCGCCTTCGCGTCGTCGTATTCGCGCTTGAGCCGCTCGACGAGCGCGCCCACGCTCGGCAGGTCGTCCATCAGGCCGACGCCCTGGCCGGCACCCCAGATGTCCTTCCACGCCTTGGTCTTGTCGCTGCCGAAATTCATCTTGGTCTTGTCGGATTCCGGCAGCGCGTCCGGATCGAGGCCGGCCTTCTCGATGCTCTCGCGGATGTAGTTGCCGTGCACGCCGGTGAAGAGGTTCGTGTAGATGATGTCCGACGATTTCGCGTTCAGGATCGCGTGCTTGTAGTCGTCGATCGCGTGCGCTTCCTGCGTCGCGATGAAACGCGTGCCCATGTACGCGAAGTCGGCGCCCATCGCCTGCGCGGCGAGGATCGAGCCGCCGTTCGCGATCGAGCCGGACAGCACGATCGGGCCGTCGAAGATCTTGCGGACTTCGCCGACCAGCGCGAACGGCGACGTCGTGCCCGCGTGGCCGCCGGCGCCGGCCGCGACGAGGATCAACCCGTCGACGCCCGCTTCGAGCGCCTTCTGCGCGTGGCGCAGGTTGATCACGTCGTGCAGCACGATGCCGCCGTAGCTGTGCACCGCGTCGACGATCTCTCGCGCCGGTGCGCGCAGGCTCGTGATGAAGATCGGCACCTTGTGCTCGACGCACACGCGCACGTCGTGTTCGAGCCGTGCATTCGACTGGTGGACGATCTGGTTGACCGCGATCGGGCCGATCACCGCGTCGGGATGTTTTGCCTTGTGGTCGGCGAGTTCCGACTGGATCTGCGTGAGCCACGCGTCGAGCAGTTCGGCCGGGCGCGCGTTGAGCGCGGGGAACGAACCGACGATGCCCGCCTTGCATTGCGCGAGCACGAGTTCGGGGTAGCTGACGATGAACATCGGCGACGCGATGACGGGCAGCGTCAGGTTCTGCAGGACGGTGGGCAATGCCATGTGATGTCTCCAGTCTCCGGGGGGCCGTTGCGGTCGGACGGTGATTCGAGTGTATTGAGTGTAGCGGCGGAACGCGTTCGTTCATATTGATACGAACGGTCGTGCGATTCTACGCGAGCTTAACAAACTGCGCGGTGTGCCGGCAATCGAGTGAGTGTTCTCTTTCTACGGTTTCGGGTGCCTGGCCCGCTGTGAAGACGCGTCGTCGCTCCTAAAATAGCCGCCATAACAAACCAACGAGAAACAAACCATGTCGTTTGAGGCGTTTGCACCGTTTCGCGTGACGGTGCAGGACACCGACATTTTCGGTGTCAAAGGAGGCACGGGTCCGCCGCTGCTGTTGCTGCACGGCCATCCGCAGACCCACATGATCTGGCATCGCGTTGCGGCGACGCTCGCGAATCACTTCACGGTGATCGCCTCCGACCTGCGCGGCTACGGCGCATCGGGCCGGCCGCCGAGCGACGCGCGGCACACCCCGTATTCGAAACGGGCGATGGCGGCGGACCAAGTCGCCGTGATGCGGCATTTCGGCTTCGAGCAGTTCCACGTGTGCGCGCACGATCGCGGCGCGCGGGTCGCGCACCGGCTCGCGCTCGATCACGCGGAGGCCGTCGAGCGGATGATGCTGCTCGACATCGCGCCGACGCTCGCGATGTACGAGAAAACCGATCGCGCGTTCGCGACCGCGTATTTCCACTGGTTCTTCCTGATTCAGCCCGAGCCGCTGCCCGAGACGCTGGTGGGCGCGCACACCGATGCGTACATCGAGCGCGTGATGGGCAACCGGTCGGCCGGGCTGGCGCCGTTCGCGCCGGAGGCGCTCGACGCGTACCGGGCGGCGCTCGCGCAGCCGGGCGCCGTGCATGCGATGTGCGAGGACTACCGCGCGTCCGCGACGATCGATCTCGAGCACGACCGTGCGGATCTCGAACGCGGCAACAAGGTCGCGTGCCCGCTGCGCGTGCTGTGGGGCGAGCACGGCGTCGTCGGCCGCTGCTTCGATCCGCTCGACGAATGGCGGCGCGTCGCGCGCGACGTCAGCGGCCGCGCGCTCGATTGCGGGCACTACATTCCGGAAGAGGCGCCCGCCGCGCTGATCGACGAACTGCTCGCGTTCTTCGAGGCGCGCGACGCGGCGGCATGACGGTGCGGGCGCGCGGGCGGCGCGTGCCGCCCGCGGCTCAGGGATGTACGCTTGCCGTCGCGGCTCAGCGGTGTGCGTGGTCGTCCTCGACGAGCGGCGGCAGGCGGCGCGGCACGGGCGTCGATTTCACGATCGCGGTGCTCGTCTCCGCGCGCTCCGTCACCTTCGACAGGATGTCGTCGAGATGCTCGATCGTGCGCAGGTAGAGCCGGCAGATGAAGCAGTCGTCGCCGGTGACCTTGTCGCATTCGACGAACTCGGGAATCCGCCGCAGCAACTCCTCGACCAGATGCAACTGGCCCGGCAGCGGCTTCACGCGGACGATCGCCTGCAGCGTGTAGCCGAGCGCGCGCGGATCGAGCTCGACGGTGAACGCGGCGATCACGCCTTGCGCCTCGAGCCGCCGCACGCGATCGGCGGTCGCGGGCGCCGACAGTCCGATCTGCCGGGCGAGTTCGCTGGTCGCGAGGCGCGCGTCGTCGGCCAGCGCGGCGACGATCGCGCGGTCGGTCGCGTCGAGCGACGTGACGGCGGGCGGGGAAAGGCGTTTCGGCATGATCGCTTTGCTTTCGAAGGTGAATTGGCGGATTCACTTCAGTTTAGTCATGGTTGCGGCGAAAGCAAGTTTCTAGAATCGAACTCATCCCTGCTTTTCAACGGAGTTCATGATGGCCTCGAATGAAATTCGCCGCGGCGCCGCCGAGATGATCGTCGCGATGCTGATGTCCGGCACGATCGGCTGGCTCGTGATGTCGTCGCAGCAGCCGCTGACCAATGTCGTGTTCTTCCGCTGCATATTCGGCGCCGCGACGCTCGCGATCGTCTGCGCGGCGTTCGGCTTCCTGCGCCGCTCGCTGTTCTCGCCGCGGATGCTCGCGCTCGTGACGCTCGGCAGCCTCGCGATCGTCGCGAACTGGCTGCTGCTGTTCGCCGCCTATTCGCGCGCGTCGATCTCGATGGCGACCGCCGTCTACAACACCCAGCCGTTCATGCTCGTCGCGCTCGGGGCCATCGTGTTCCGCGAGCGGATCACCGCGTCGACGCTCGCGTGGCTCGCGCTCGCGTTCGCCGGGCTGGTGTTCGTGGTGCGCGTCGAGCCGGCCGTGCTCGCGGTGCCCGGCGAATATCTGGAAGGCGTCGCGCTGTCGCTCGGCGCGGCATTCCTGTATGCGATCTCGTCGATCATCACGAAGCACCTGAAGGGCACGCCGCCGCATCTGCTCGCACTGCTGCAGGTCGGCCTCGGCATCGTGCTGCTCGCACCGTTCGCGCACTTCGACACGTTGCCGGCGACGGCCGGGCAATGGCTCGACCTGATCGTGCTCGGCATCGTCAACACCGGGCTGATGTACGTGCTGCTGTACGGCGCGATCCAGAAGCTGCCGACCGCGATGACGGGCGCGCTGTCGTTCGTCTATCCGGTCGTCGCGATCGTCGTCGATCGCGTCGCGTTCGGGCAGACGCTCGCGTGGACGCAGGTGTTCGGCGCGCTGCTGATCCTGCTCGCGGCGGCCGGTGTGAACCTCGGCTGGCGCATCGTGCCGGCGCGTCGCGCGACGGTCGGCAACTGAAACGGTCAGACGATTCGGCGCGGCCGCGCGCTCACGTAGCGGCCCGTCGAATGCGCGTGTCGGGAATGAAGATTGCACGCCGAATGCCGCCCCGCCGACGTCGCGCGCAGCCGTGAAAAGCGCTGTAAGAAGTTGTAGGGAAACACCCGATGCGATGCGGTCGCGTCGCTCGTATGATGCGGGCTGTGACGTTGATCACGTTCACAGGATTCCGATCTCGATGCCGTTCGCCCGTGAGGTTGAACGGCTTTTTTTTATGTCTCGCTGCCCGCGATCAGGCGCCGCCGCGCGTCGAGCCGCGCGAGCAGCGCGCGCCTCGCGTCGTCGTCCGACTCACGCCATCCCTTGATCTCGCCGCGCGTGCGCAGGCAGCCCGCGCACCAGTCGGTGCGCGGATCGATCCGGCAGACGTCGGTGCACGGCGACGCGACCGTGGCGACCGGCATCGTCACGTCGCTCATGCGGACTCCCGCAACGCGACGTCCGCGACCGGCGCGCCCGTCAGCGACACGAGCTCGTGCGGCGACAGGTTGAACACCGCGTGCGGATGGCCGGCGGCGGCCCACAGGCTGTCGAGCGCGAGCAGGTCGGCGTCGATCAGCGTGACCGGTTCGACCAGATGGCCGATCGGACAGACGCCGCCGATCGCATAGCCGGTGTTGTCGCGCACGAATTTCGCGTCCGCGCGGCCGACCGGGCCGACCTGCGCGGCGACCTTCTTTTCGTCCACGCGGTTCACGCCGCTCGCGATCACCAGCACGGGTGCGCCGTCGGCCTGCCGGCGAAACAGGATCGACTTCGCGATCTGCGCGACCGAGCAGCCGAGCCCGGCCGCGGCCTCGGCCGACGTCTTGCCGGTTTCGGCGAGCATCACGATGCCTTTCGCATGGCCGCGCTCGCGCAGCAGCAGCGCGACGCGTCGCGCGGAATCGGGAAGGGAATCGAATGAAGCGGGTGTCGTCATGTCGGGGAATCCGTGGAACGAGGTGATCAGACGCAGTTCGCGGCGTCGGCCGCGCTCTGCGCCTTGGCAAGCAGTGCACGACCGGCGCGCGACACGTTCGCGCGGCCGATCGCGTTCGAGATGAAATCGCCTGCGGCGACGACCTGCGCGAGATCGATGCCGGTCTCGATGCCGAGGCCCTGCATCAGGTACAGCACGTCCTCGGTCGCGACGTTGCCGGTCGCGCCCTTCGCGTACGGGCAGCCGCCGAGGCCCGCGACCGACGCGTGGAAGATCTCGATCCCTTCGAACAGCGCCGCGTAGATGTTCGCGAGCGCCTGGCCGTAGGTATCGTGGAAGTGGCCCGACAGGCGTTCGCGCGGGAACACGCGCGTGACGGCCGCGAGCACTTCGCGCGTGCGCTTCGGCGTGCCGACGCCGATCGTGTCGGCGATGTCGATCTCGTCGCAGCCGAGCGCGGCGAACCGTTCGACGACGTCGACGACCGACGCGACCGGCACCTCGCCCTGGTACGGGCAGCCGAGCGTGCACGACACGCTGCCGCGCAGCCGCAGGCCCGCGTCCTTCGCGGCCTTCGCGACCGGCTCGAAGCGCGCGATGCTCTCGGCGATGCTGCAGTTGATGTTCCGCTGCGAGAACGCTTCGCTCGCCGCGCCGAAGATCACGACTTCGTCGGCCCGTGCAGCGACCGCATTCTCGAAGCCCTTCAGGTTCGGCGTGAGCACCGAGTACACGGTGCCCGCGCGGCGCTCGATGCCGGCCATCACGTCGGCGCCGTCGGCCATCTGCGGCACCCATTTCGGCGAGACGAACGACGCGGCCTCGACGTTGCGGAAGCCGGCGCGCGACAGCCGGTCGACGAGCGCGATCTTCACGTCGGTCGGTACGAAGGTCTTCTCGTTCTGCAGCCCGTCGCGCGGGCCGACTTCGACGATCTTGACGGCGGTGGGGAACGTCATGGTTGTCTCCGGTTTTGTGTAGGCGGAATTCAGTAGCCGCGTGCGTAGTCGACGATGCCGCTGACGGGCGCGCCGCGCTCGAACGCGCGGATCTTGCCGGCGATCTGTTCGACGGCTTCCGCGCGCAGCGTCTCGGCCGAGCTGTGCGGCGTGATCGTGATGCGCGGCGCGCGCCAGAACGGATGATCGTCCGGCAGCGGTTCGTGCTGGAACACGTCGAGCGTGGCCGCGGCGACCTGGCCGCTTGCAAGTGCGTCGAGCAGGTCGGCTTCGACGAGATGCGCGCCGCGCGCGACGTTGACGACGTACGCGCCGGGCGCGAGCCGCGCGAACGCGCGCGCCGACAGGATGCCGTCGGTGTCGCGCGTGCTCGGCAGCAGGTTGACGAGCACCTTCGCGCCGTCGATGCACGCGTCGAATGCGCCGTCGCCGGCGAAGGTCGCGACGCCGTCGAGCTGCTTCGCGCTGCGGCTGTAGCCGCGCACCGGCAGGCCGAGCGCGGCGAGCGCGCGGGCGACTGCCGCACCGAGCACGCCGAGGCCGAGGACCGCGACGGCGAAGCTCGCGCGCGCATGCGGTTCGAGCGGCTGCCAGCGGCGCTCGCGCTGTTGCAGGTCGTATTCGTCGAAACGGCGCAGGTAGCGCAGCACCGCGTGCGTCACGTATTCGACCATCTGCTGCGCCATGCCGGAATCTTCGAGCCGCACCAGCGGCACGTGCGCGGGCAGCGTGCCCGGATGCGCGTGCTCGAGCGCGAGCAGCGCATCGACGCCCGCGCCGAGGTTGAAGATCGCGCGCAGGCCGTCGCGCGGCGCGAACAACTCGCGCGGCGGGCGCCACACGAGCGCGTAGTCGGCGGCGGCCGTATCGCCCGGCTGCCACGCGCGCAGGTCGGCTTCCGGCAGCGCACGCGCGATCTCGTCGCGCCATGCGCCGGCGTCCTGATGCGGTGAATGGAACAGGATCTTCATTGCGTGACGGCGCGCGCGCCGGCGAGGTGCGTCGTGGGAACGACGAGTAGAGCCGGGCGCGGCGCGCCGGCGGACGTAGCGGACATCGGGCGACTCCTGACGACCGGCCCGGCGCGTCGGCGCGGGGACGGTTCCGTGTGAAGCTGACGGGAAGCCCACATTCTACGGTTTCGCCGCGCATTGCGCCGTCGTGCGGGCCGGGCGTTCGACCCGGGCCGCGTTTCGCACGGTCGCCGGGCCGTCGGCCGAGCAAAAGCAAAGCACAAAATATTGGTTCGGTCGCCGCGTACCCGACGCCACAATCGAACCTCGTCTTCAAGCAAGCGAGGGCAATCATGCGCGCATGCAGCAAATCGGCGTGGCCGCCGCGGCTCGTCACCGTTCCGGGCCTGCACGGCAGCGAAGGCGCCCACTGGCAGACCTGGCTCGAGCGGCAGTTCCCGCGCTCGTTGCGCGTCGAGCAGCACGACTGGGACGCGCCCGATCTCGCGGGCTGGGCGCAATCGGTGCGCGCGCTGCTCGATCGCGAGCGCGGCCCGTTCGTGCTCGCCGCGCACAGCTTCGGCTGCCTCGCGGCCGCGCATGCGCTCGCGCAGTGGCCGCACGTGGGCGATGTCGCGGGCGTGCTGTTCGTCGCGCCGGCCAGCCCGAAGAAATTCACCTTTGCCGGGCCGTTCGACGCGCGCCGGCTCGCGGTGCCGTCGATCGTGATCGGCAGCGAGACCGATCCGTGGATGCCGCTCGCCGATGCGCGCGCGCTCGCGCAGCGCTTGGGCAGCGCATTCGTGAACCTCGGCGACGCCGGGCACATCAACACGGCGGCCGGCTTCGGGCCGTGGCCGCGCGCGAAATATTTCATCGACACGCTGGTGCATTGCGCGGCGCCGCTGCGCTTTCGCGACGCGGACGACGGCTTCGAGGCCGCGCTCGTCGATCGCGCGCTCGCGCACGCGGTCTGACGGGCGGGTTGCGCGGCGCCTGCCGCGCGGCGGTGGTCGCGGCATCGCGCGCCGTCGCGCTTGCGGCGCTTGTGGCGCGCGCACGGGCCTGACGGCGGCCGGGTCCGAATCCCTTGGCCGGCCGGCTCGGCATCGCCCGTGAGGCGGCGCGATACCGTGCCGTTCATGCCGTCGCCGACCGTTACGTCATGCCAGCGCTGGCTCGACGTGAGCGCCCGCCGCTCTCCCTGAGCGGTACCGACTTCTATCAGGTGGCGACGGAATCAGCCCGGCGACGACGCGGCCGTGCTGGAGGCGGCTGCATTCGCGGCGGGCTTCGCATCGTCGTCGTCATCGGGCGGGTAGTGCACGACGGGCGGCGCGAGCGGCGCGGCATCGGACGCGGCGGTATTCGCGGTGGCGTCGCTGTTGAACGCGCTGGCGGCGCCGCTCGAGGCGCCGGCCTGCGGCGCGGCGTCGGTCGCGTTGGCGTCGTGCGGTGCGTCGTCGCTGCAGGCAGCAACGAACACGGCGGCACACAGAACGACGGCGACGGAAACGCGACGCATGACTTCTCTCCTGGCAGGCTGATCGGGAAACGTTTTCGAGTATGCCGCCGCGATGCGACGTTTCGGTGAATCGTCTGCGTTCGGGTCGTGATCGCGACAGGCTTTCGTCAGGCTGACCGAAGGCCGTCGCGGCGATCCGCCGGCACGCATGGCGGAATTTTCCAGCAGACGCGGATGCTGCGCACATTTACACGGCGCGCCACGCCGCGACCTGCCCGCAGCGACGCGCGCGCCATGCGCGGCATGGCCAATGCGCCCGGCAACTTGCGACCGATGCGCGCCCCGTCACGCCCAAAAACCGGGCGTTATTGCCGCTTCGTCAGCGAACGGCCAGTCGCGCGCCAGCGTGGCGTCATGAAGGCGCTATCACCACCAACGCGGCCCGCTGCCGCTGGGTGTGCGCCGCGCACAGGCGGCCGGCACTGCACCGGCACGCTGTCCCCACAATTTCGCGGCACCCGAATTGCTCTTTGCCGATGCGCGTGCCGACCGTGCTGCCATTCAGGCACGGGCGGCACATCCGCGTCCATCCACCATGGAGCGAGCAGAAGTCATGTCCAGCGATCGATCCGATTCTCCGTCTGCCGAACCGGCGCGCGATGCCGCCGCGTCGCCGCTCGGGACCAGCCATTCAGCGGGGGCGCCGCTGCTGTCGCACGATACGCCGTCCAGCGCCGCGCGGCGCCGCTTCCTGCAATCCGCGGCGGCTGCCGCGACCGTCAGCGCCGCATCGCACGTTCATCCGCAGCCGCCGCACGCGGCATCCACGCCGGCCGCGCCCCGCCGCGATACGGTGCCGGCGCAGCCCGTGCGTCTCGACATCAACGGACGCGCGTACACGCTGCAGCTCGAACCGCGCGTCACGCTGCTCGACGCACTGCGCGAATACGCCGGGCTCACGGGCACGAAGAAGGGCTGCGATCGCGGGCAGTGCGGCGCGTGCACGGTGCTCGTCGACGGGCGGCGCATCAACGCCTGCCTGACGCTCGCGGTGATGCACGAAGGCGCGCGGATCACGACCGTCGAAGGGCTGGCGCGCGGCGGCGAGCTGAGCCCGGTGCAGCGCGCGTTCGTCGAATGCGATGCGTTCCAGTGCGGCTACTGCACGTCCGGCCAGCTCTGCTCGGCGACCGCGCTGCTCGACGAGTTCGCGGCGGGCGCGGGGAGCGCGGCTACCGGCGACGTGCGGCGCCGTCCCGCGCAGCTGTCGGACGACGAGATCCGCGAGCGCATGAGCGGCAACCTGTGCCGCTGCGGCGCGTACCCGAACATCGTCGCCGCCGTGCGCGCCGCGCATGCGGCGCATGGCTAGCCGACGGAGGGCACCGCAATGGAAGCGATCTCCTACGAACGCGCGACCGACGTCGCCGGCGCCGTGCGCGCGGCGCAGCGGCCCGGCGCGGCATTCATCGGCGGCGGCACGAACCTGCTCGACCTGATGAAGGGCGGCGTCGCGCAGCCCGTCACGCTCATCGACATCACGCGGATCGCGGGCCTCGATACGGTCGACGCGCTGCCCGGCGGCGGCGTGCGCATCGGCGCGTTGGTACGCAACAGCGATGCAGCCGACCATCCGCGCCTGCGCGCCGACTATCCGCTGCTGTCGCAGGCGCTGCTCGCCGGCGCGTCCGCGCAATTGCGCAACATGGCGACCGTCGGCGGCAACCTGATGCAGCGCACGCGCTGCCCGTATTTCTACGATCCCGCGTTCGCGCAGTGCAACAAGCGCGACCCGGGCAGCGGCTGCGCGGCGATCGGCGGCCACAACCGGATGCACGCGATCCTCGGCGCGAGCCCGCAGTGCGTGGCGGTGAACCCGTCGGACATGAGCGTCGCGCTCGCCGCGCTCGACGCCGTCGTGCAGGTGAGCGGCCCGCGCGGCGCACGGCAGATTCCGATCGCGTCGTTTCACCGCTTGCCGGGCGATCGGCCCGATCTCGACACGACGCTCGAGCCGGGCGAACTGATCACCGCGGTGGACTTGCCGCCGCCGCGCTTTGCCGACCATGCGCACTATCTGAAAGTGCGCGATCGCGCGAGCTACGCGTTCGCGCTGGTGTCGGTCGCGGCCGCGTTGCGGATGGACGGCCCACGCATCGCCGACGCGCGGATCGCACTCGGCGGCGTCGCGCACAAGCCGCTGCGCGCGACGGAGGCGGAAGCGCATCTCGCGGGCCGCACCCCGACCGACGCGACGCTGCGCGAGGCGGCCGCGCTGGCGTTGCGCGATGCGCGGCCGCTCGACGGCAATGGCTTCAAGGTCACGCTCGCGCAGCGGGCGATCGTCCGTGCGGTCGGAACGGCAGCCGCCACGACGGGAGGTGCCGCATGAACACGTTGACGGGACAACCGCTCGACCGGGTCGACGGTGTGCTGAAGGTGACGGGCGGCGCGCATTACGCGGCCGAATTCTCCGATACGCGGCTCGCGCACGCGGTGCTCGTGACGAGCACGATCGCGTCCGGCCGCATCGAATCGATCGATGCGGCGCGCGCCCGCGCGATGCCGGGCGTGCTGATCGTGATCACGCACGAGAACGCGATGCGGCTGCCCAACGGCGGCCGGCCGCCGCTGTCGCCGCCCGCCGGGCGCCGGCTCACGTTGCTGCAGGACGACACGGTGCGCTACAGCAACGAACCCGTCGCGGTCGTCGTCGCTGAAACCCTCGAGCAGGCGACCGACGCCGCGCATGCGGTGCAGGTGCGTTATCGCGCGAGCGAGGCGGTGGTGGATTTCGGGCAGGCGAAGCGCAGCGCGCGCGTGCCGCCGAAGCAGCAGGGCCGCGCGATGGACACGCAGCGCGGTGACGTCGAGGCCGGCCTGCGCGAAGGCGCGGTGCGCATCGACGCAACCTATACGACGCCGATGCAGCACCACAACCCGATCGAGCCGCACGCGACGATGGCGCGCTGGGACGGCCCGACGCTCACGCTGCACGACGCGACGCAGGGTGTGTCGGGCGCGAGCACGGCGGTGGCCGCCGTGTTCGGCATCGCGCCGGAGCACGTGCGCGTGATTTCGCCGTTCCTCGGCGGCGGCTTCGGCTGCAAGGGTTCGTCGTGGTCGCACGTGTCGTTGTGCGCGATGGCCGCGAAGCAGGTCGGGCGGCCGGTTCGTCTCGCGCTGACGCGGCCGCAGATGTTCGGCCCGGTCGGCGGGCGACCGTTCACCGAACAGCGCATCGTGCTGGCCGCACGCCAAGATGGAACGTTGACCGCGATGCGCCACGACACGATCGCCACCACGTCGACGTTCGAGGACTGGATGGAGATGTGCGGGATGCCGTCGCGCATCATGTACGCGGTGCCGAACCAGGCAACCACGCACCGGATCGTATCGCTGAACGTCGGCACGCCGACGTTCATGCGTGCGCCCGGCGAGGCGTCGGGCTCGTTCGCGCTGGAATCGGCGATGGACGAGCTCGCGTGGCGGCTCGGCATGGACCCGGTCGCGCTGCGGCTCGCGAATTACGCGGCGGTCGATCCGCAGGAGGGCAAGCCGTGGTCGAGCAACAAGCTGCGCGAGTGCTACGAGGCCGGCGCGCGGCGCTTCGGCTGGTCGCGCCGCACCGGCGCGCCGCGCACGATGCGCGACGGCGACACGCTGATCGGCCTCGGGATGGCGGCCGCCACGTATCCGGCGAACCGCAGCGAAGCGTCGGCGCGGGCGCGCATCCTGCCGGACGGCACGGCCGAAGTCGCGTCGGGCACGCAGGACATCGGCACCGGCACCTATACGGTGATGACGCAGGTCGCGGCCGATGCGCTCGGTTTCGCGCCGCAGAACGTGCGCTTTTCGCTCGGCGATTCCAGTCTGCCGCGCGCGCCGGTATCGGGCGGCTCGCAATCGGCGGCAAGCGTCGCGCCCGCCGTGCGCGAGGCCGCGCTGCAGGCGCGCGCGAAGCTGATCGCGCTGGCGATTGCCGACTCCGGATCGCCGCTGCACGGCGCCGCGGCCGACGACGTGACGGTCGACAGCGGCTGGGTCGTGCATCGCGGCGACCCGTCGCGGCGCGATCCGGCCGCGGCGGTGATCGCGCGTGCGGGCGGCCAGCCGATCGACGCGCAGGCGACGGCGAAGCCCGGCGACGAGAAGTCGCGCTATGCGTCCCATTCGTTCGGCGCGGTGTTCGCCGAAGTGCACGTTGACGCCGAGCTCGGCACGATTCGCGTGCCGCGCATCGTCGGCGTCTACAGCGTCGGCCGCCTGCTCAACGCGAAGACGGTGCGCAGCCAGTTGATCGGCGGGATGGTGTGGGGGCTCGGCACCGCGCTCGAGGAAGGCTCGCATCTCGACGTGCGGCACGGCCGCTTCACGAACGCGAATCTCGCCGAATATCACGTGCCCGTGAACGCGGACATCGGCGAACTCGACGTGAGTTTCGTCGACGAAAACGACACGCATTTCAATCCGCTCGGCATTCGCGGCATCGGCGAGATCGGCATCACCGGCGTGCCGGCCGCGATCGCCAATGCGGTCTATCACGCGACCGGCGTGCGGGTGCGCGATCTGCCGATCACGCTCGACAAGGTGGCGATGCCGATGCGCGCGTGAGCGTCGGCATCGGCATTGGCGTCAGCGCCGCGGCGTCCTGCGCCGCACTTCGCTGCGCAGCCAGTCGAGCCAGGTGCGGATCGCGGCTTCGTGCGGATGGCCGGGGCGCCACACGACGTAGTGCGCGTACACGTCGGTGATGCGTACCGTCGACACGCGCACGAGCGTGCCGTCGGCGAGTTCCGGCTCGATCAGCGAGCGGCGCGCGAGCGCGACGCCGCGGCCTTTCAGCGCCGCGTCGATCAGCGCGTTCGTGTCGGTGAAGCGCGGCGCGCGCGCGGATTCGGTGAGGTCGAGCCGCGCGGCCTGGCACCACGGTTCCCACGGCTGCGCGGGATGACGCAGCAACGTCGCGCGTACGAGGTCGGCCGGCGTGCGCGGCGCGACGCCGTCGCGATTGCGGTATGCAGGGCTCGCGACCGGGAAGATCGTCTCGTTCATCAGCTTCTCGGCGATGACGCCGGGCCACGTGCCGGGCCCGTAGCGCAACGCGACGTCGATGCGGTCGCGCTTGCGCAGCGGCGCGAGCGCCACCTCCGGATGCAGCACGATCGAGATGTGCGGATGCGCGGCGGAGAAGCGCGGCAGGCGCGGCGCGAGCCAGCGCTCGGCGACGCTCGGCAGCACGCTCACGTTCAGCGTCACGTCGCAGGTGCGCGGGCGGCGGCGCACCGCCAGCGTCGGCTCGAACGCGCGTTCGAGCACGCTCAGGCCCTGGCGAACCTGCAGTGCGAGGGCATGCGCGGCGTGCGTCGGCGTCGCGCCGTTGCGTTCGCGCGTGAACAGCGGATAGCCGAGCTGCGCCTCGAGCGCGCGAATGTGCTGGCTGACCGCGCCTTGCGTGAGCGCGAGCTCGTCGGCCGCGCGCGTGAAGCTCTGCAGCCGCACGGCGGCTTCGAACGCGCGCAGCGTCTGCAACGGAGGGAGGTGGATGCGTCGCATACGGGTATTAGTAACACTAATGTCCGAGCACGACAATTCATCGTTTGCCGCGCGGCGGCGTGCGTTCCTACACTCGGTTCCGTCTTCCACAGCCCGTCGGGCCACACCGCCATGAACGCCTATCGTCTCTATCTTTCGCCGGGCGCCTGCTCGCTCGCCGCCCACATCGCGCTGGAGGAAACCGGCGCGCCGTTCGACGTCGAGATCGTGTCCGTGCGCGAGCAGCAGAACCTCGAAGCGCGCTATCTCGCGATCAACCCGAAAGCGCGCGTGCCCGTGCTCGCGATTCCGGGCGAGCCGCGCGTGCTGACCGAAACGCCGGCGATCCTCACGTATCTCGCGCGCCGCTATCCGGATGCGCAATTGCTGCCGCTCGACGATCCGCTGCGCGAGGCGCGGTGCCACGAATGGCTCGCCTGGCTGGTCGGCTGGGTGCATGGCGTCGGCTACGGCGCGCTGTGGCGGCCGGGCCGCTTCATCGACGATCCGGCGCTGCACGGCGCGGTCAGCGCGCACGGGCGCGGCACGATCGACGCCGCGAACGCGTCGATCGAAGCGCTGCTGGCCGACGGCCGCACGTGGGCCGAGCCGGGCGCGCATTCGATCGTCGATCCGTTCCTGCTCGTGCTGTATCGCTGGGGCGTCGCGATCGGGCTCGACATGACGCGGCATCCCGCATGGACCGCCCATGCGCAGCGTGAGGCCGAACGGCCGGCCGCGCGGCGCGCGCTGGCGCGCGAGGCGGCCTGACCGGGGGGAGCGGTCGTCGCGGATCTTTGCTGCGACGCCCGCGTCGCCCGAGTGAAACGGGCGGGGCGGCTATTTCGCCGCGAACAGCGGGTAGGTCGCGCCCGCGACCAGCGCCGCCGCGAGCCACACCACGCTCCACGAACTCGCGGCGAGCAGCGGCGGAATCGCGAGCGGCGTCGCGAACAGCCCGAGGTAGACGACCGTGTTCGCCATCCCGAGCGCGGTGCCCGCGTGGTTCGCGCCGGCGAGCGTCGCGAGCTCCGTGTACGCGACGCCGTGCCACGCCGACACACAGATGCCGGCGAACACGAGAATCGCGACGATCGCGGCGAGCGGCACATGCGGGCTGCCGGCCGTCGCCGCCGCGAGCAGCGTGAACGACCCGGCCGCGACGAACACGGAGCCGCGCAGGTACGCGCGCCGGTTGCCGTGCCGGTCGGTGTGGCGGCCGCTCCAGACGCGCATCACCATCGCGCCGAGCTGCAGCGCGACCATCGCCGCGCTGATGCCGGCGAGGCCGAGCCGGCCGAAGTCGTGCAGGAACACCGTCGCGAACGTGAGTACCGCGAACTGCGGCGCGCACAACAGGCCGATGCCGAGCACGATCCGCCACACCGGGCGGCTCGCCAGCGGGTTGCGCGTGGGGCTGGCGGCCTGCGGCCGTTGGGCCGCGTGTGGCGCGGTGACGTGTGGGGCGAGGTGCGCCGCGGCCGGCTCGGCGGGCGGCTCGTGCAGCCAGCGCCACGTGAGCGCGGCCGATCCCGCGCACAGCAGCATCAGCGCACCGAACACCGCGGCGAAGCCGGCATGCGACGCGAGCGACGGCAGCAGCGCCGCGCCGAGGCCGCCGCCGAGCGGCACGGCCGTCTGGCGGATGCTCATCGCGAGCCCGCGTTCGCGCTCGCCGAACCAGCGCATCACCGCGCGCCCGCTCGAGCCGTTCACGCTGCCGCCGAGCAGGCCGACGCAGCACATCGCCGCGACGACGCGCATCAGCGGCGGCACCGCGTGCGCGCTCGGGACGATCGTGCACACCATCAGCGCGAGCATCGCGGCCGTCGCGACGAGCCCGGTCAGCAGTACGCGGCGGTCGCCGAAGCGGTCGGCGGCGATTCCCCACGGCAATTCGGACAGCGCGACGCCGAAGCCGAGCGCGCCGAGCACGAGGCCGAGCGCGTCGTTGTCGAGGTGATAGGCCGAGCGCATCCACACGGCCGTGGTCGGAATACCGGCCGCGGCGGCCGAAAAGCTCAGGTTCGCGGCGACGCCGGCCGCCAGCACGCGCCAGCGATGGGCGGGCCCGCGCACGTCGCGGGCAGGCGAGGAGGGAGAAACGATGCACGACGTATCCATGACGGTAGGCCCGGTTCGAAGTTGACGGCCACAGTCTGGCGGCCTACATTCATCCTGAAAATCGGAAAGTTTTTGATGAATCGTTCGATAAATCAGGATGATTGAGATGCCCGGACAAGACATTCCGCGCGAGGGCGGCGAGCCGCTCGCGGGGGCCGATGCCACGCTGGCGCGGCCCAACTTCGACGTCGCGGCGCTGCGCAGCCTCGTCGCGGGCGTGGATCTCGGCAGTTTCGCGAAGGCGGCCGACCGCGTCGCGCGCTCGTCGTCGGCGGTGAGCGCGCAGATTCGCAAGCTCGAGGAGCAGGCCGGTACGCCGCTGTTCGTGAAAGCCGGGCGCGGGCTCGCGCTGACCGACGCCGGCGACGCGATGGTGCGCTACGCGCGGCGGATGATCGAGCTGAACGACGAGGCGGCCGCGGCCGTGCGCGGCGTGAAGCTCGACGGCTGGGTTCGGGTCGGGCTGCAGGAGGATTTCGGCGAGGCGATCCTGCCGGACGTGCTCGGGCGCTTCGCGCGCGCCCATCCGAAGGTGAAGATCGAGGCGCGCGTCGCGCGCAACGCCGATCTGCTCGACCGGCTCGATGCGAACCAGCTCGATCTGGCGCTCGTGTGGGGCGATCCGGCGTCGGCGGCGCTCGTGTCGCGGTCGGGCGTCGACAGCGAGGCGATCGCGCAGGTGCCGATGCAATGGATCGGCGCGGTGGCGGGCGGGCGTGTCGGGAT
>NZ_JACFYV010000154.1:0-16710 GCF_016759955.1 Burkholderia sp. KCJ3K979 | reverse complement strand
GCATTCACACTCGCCTCGAGCGCTTCCGGCGAGTGCCACGGTCTCAGCCGGACGACGACGCGCGGCAACGCGGCCGGAGCTCGACGCCGGATTCGACGGCGGCGGCGAGAAACCGTTCGGCCGGCGCGGCGCGGTTCAACTGCAGTGTTGGAACACCGACGAAAAGCCGGCTGACGTCGTCGGGGTGGTAGTGCATCGCGAATAGCGGGGTGATCGATCGGGAGACGCCGTCCGGACTGCTTACTGATTGCCGGACATCAGCGCCGTGTAACGCCGCTGCATTTCGTCGGGTTCGACCGTTTCGATCGTATGCCCGATCAGCCAATCGTAACCGAACGGATCGCGGATCCTGCCCGAGCGCTCGCCGTAGAACTGGTCCTGGAGTGCGCGCGTCACGTGCGCGCCGGCCGCGACGGCGGCGGCGATCGTCGCATCGGCGTCGTCGACATGAAGATGGAGCACCATCGGCGCGTTGCCGTCCGGGTCGAGTGCGAACAGGTCGTATTCCGGGAACTCGTCCGAGATCATCAGCGTGCACGGCCCGAGCTGCAATTCGGCGTGGCCGATGCGCCCCGACGGCTCGACGAGCCGGAATTTCTCCTGCGCGCCGAATGCCTTCGCATAGAACGCGATGGCGTCCTCCGCGCTTTTGGCGCGCAGATACGGAAAGACTTCGTGAATCGCCATGGTGCCCTCCGGTGGGTGGTGTGGTCGATCCTACCGGCATCCGGCGGGGCGGCCGGTGAGGATCATGTCTTGTACCGTGTCGTGAACGGCGAACCCACGTCGATTCTACAAACGAATCGGGTAGTGGGCGCAAGGCCGGTTTCGATCGACGGGCATCGGCGATCGGCGCGCAAACCGGTCGGCGACTGGCCGCGGCGTCAAGCGGCACGCACTGCGATGGGACGAAATCCCGAGACTGGAATCCACCACGATCAGACGCAACTCCACCTGCCGCGATATGGAGCGGGGCAGAATAGGGCGAGCGCGGCGCATGCCGCGGCGTTGTCGGCCGCGCGCCGATTCATGAAAACCTGTCGAGTCTCCATGGCGTTTCCGATGCCTCCTATCTTGCGTCCCATCCGGTCGGTGTCTCGAACGACGGCCGGCATTGCCTTCGTCGTCAGTCTGCTGTCCGGCTGCGCTGCGATGTCTTCATCTGCGCCAGTCGACCCCCAGCAGCAGTTCGTTGCGGAGCAGCGAAATGCGAACGAGCGGTACTACCAGACCCTCGCGGCGTACAAGCCCATTTTCCAGAATCCCGGCAACTATAGTCGAGCGGAGGTGCTGGAAAAGTACGACGCGGTGCTCTATCAATACTCGCTCGCCGCGGTGAGTTGGGTTCGCACGATCTATCCCGCCGCGCGGCAGACGCTGCCGCCATCCCTGCAACCGTTGCCTGCGTCGTCCGGGCCGCTCAGCCTGGCGGACGTGAACCGACGTTACGAATACGCGCTTGGCATGAATGCCGGCATGTGGGAGATCAGCATGGCCGCGGACTTCGGCAAGCCGTCGAAACTGGCGGTGCCGAGATATGACGGGCCGTTGCTTTTCATGCCATTCGCACCGCCTTTGCCGCCGCTGCAGGATGTTCGCGATCCGCGGTTCGCGCGGCTGGTGACCATGACGAAGAAGGTGGACGACGCGCAGAAGGCGGACCTCGCTCGACAGAACGCGGCGAACGCGAGACAGATGGCGGAGAACGCCGCGATGCACGCGGCGAACCATCCGCCGGGACCGAATCCGCTGGATTCGATCGATCCGCGGACCGGGCTACCGTATCCGACACTGCAACAAGACACGCAGCGCTGGTGCACGATGATGGGCAATGGTGTGGGGGGAAGGGTTCCGTGCTGAAACGGAGATCGCTAGGCCCGGACGGTCGACAGGGTTTGGGCTTGGCGTCCACCATGTCCTGAATGAGCTTGAATCGGTCCAGCTCTCGCATCGTCATCGTGATCCGCTCGCCAGTGCCGATACTCGTTCAGGGTGCCTCTCCTTTATTGAATCGATCCCAGAAATCCTTTCGCAGGCTCGCCAGGTCGGCATGGCATTCGCGAAGGTCGATGTCGTCCTGCGTACCAATGTCGCTCGCATACCTGCTAACCAAGTACCGAATGGCCGCCGCACCCGGCAGGCGAGCATCCCATATTCGCGCGTCCTCGTCTTCGGCAAGATAGTTTCTGTTCACATTGATTTCGACGAGCGGATAGTCCCCGTCGCAATAACACCCCGGAAAGATGACGGAAACACCGCTTCCGATTGCTCGGTTGAGCCCTTCACGGTTATCGAGCAGTATCTCAGCCCAATGATTTCGCTGGGCGCCTTGGAGGTAGAGGTATCCATCGCCATACGGATCATCAGGACGTGGGCGAATCAGTCCGGCGATGGCATTGTTTTTTTTCATCTCTATAAAGGCATTTCTGTACCACTCCAGCACTCGCTGATTGTGCGCTTTCGCGCGTTCCAGGCGTTCAGCGCGCTCGCGTGCGCGGCGGTGTGTCCGAGCTTCGCGGGTCTCGCGAAGTAGAGCGCGGCCGGGAGAAGTGGGGCGATCGGGTACCTTGAGCTGGCGGATATGTCCGATGCCGAGTTTGTCTGCGTGAGCTCGTGCGAATGACATCACCTCTGCGAGCGCGTCTATCCGGAACCACTCCGTATAGCCGTCACCTCGAGGCATGTCATAACGCCAATGCCGGAAGAGATATTGCAACACCCGTTCGGCCTTGAGCGCATTGCCGTCACGGATTTCGATTTCGCAACTTCTTTCCGTGTCGATCTCAACCGGGAGCGTTTTTGCACGGGAATGCGGGTGGTGGCTAATGCCGATCTTGAACGCAGATTGCTTTTTGTTGACAAGGATATACAGGAGACTCATTGGTTCGGCGATAGGAGAGCGCGGGGGTGACGCAACGAAACAGTCAGGGGAAGCATGGTGTATTGCACTGATGCTCAGTGACGAATGTGCTTCCGTCGTTCGATGGCATCGTCAATAATGGCGAGGTGCGTGTTGATGGTGCGGCGAGACAGGGTAACGCCAAGCGTGCTGGTTGCGCGTTCGATTGACGCGGCATCGAGCAATGTTGAGTTGCTCGCTCCCAAGCTGGTGCTCGCCAATCATCCACGAGCGATAATAGTGCGGAGTCCCGTTCTCCGGAGACCCAATGCCAAAATCGTTTCAGCGCTTCACCCTCAAGGTGGAGCTTCAGAACATCGATCCACCCATCTGGCGTCGAATCGAAGTCGAAGGAACTGAATCGCTGCGCAAGCTGCATCACATTCTGCAAGCAGCTTTCGGATGGGAGGACGCTCATCTCCACGACTTTCTGATTGACGGCATGACCTACGCCATGTTCGAAGTCGATGACGTGGCGGACTTCGCTGATCCCCGTACGACAGCGGACGATCGGAAGATTCGTCTGCAGTCGGTCGGGAGTCTGGGTTCCCGCTTCGTCTATCGATACGACTTCGGGGACGGTTGGTATCACACCGTCGTCGTCGAGAAGATGGAAGCTATCGAGAGCCACCGTGGGGTGAAGCCCAAGTCATTGGTGGCGCCCGTGCTTGTCCGCCGGAGGACGTTGGTGGTCCGTCGGGCTATCAGACATTCCTGAATACGCTATCCAGCGAGCCCGACAGTGAAAAGGCAGAACGTTACCGAAACTGGATCGGCCCCGGCTTCGACGCGGAATTGTTCGACTTGCGGGCTGCCAATGCAGCGCTGTTGCGTATGGCTTCGAACCGTTGGGGCAATCGATGACTCAGACTGCGGTCATAAATCATCGATAATTCACGTTATGTAAAATCATAACCGCTAGTCTGTATCGATACGACTGGACCCTGACGGTCTCTCAGCCCATCAAACCCCAAAGAACGCCAACCCCGCCACCACGATGCCGATCGCGGCCACGCCGATCGACAGCCCCTGCATCCATGATCGCCGCGTGAGGATCGTGATAGCGGCCAGCGCGATCGAGATCTGGATGACGGTCGTCGCCTGCGACCATCGATGGTGTCGGTGCATCCGCTCCTCGCTCGCCGCGTTGTTCTTCTCGACTTCCTTTTCGAGCGCCTCCGCGCGTGCCCGGATCGGTTCCTTGTCGGCGCGGTATCTCGCTGCATCCGACTCGAACCGCTTTCTCTGCGGCGATGCCTCCGGGCTCAACGCCGCACCGAGTTCGGCAAGATTCTGCTTGTCACCCTTCGCCTGGTAGTAGGCCCACTGGTTCGCCGCCTCGGTTTTCCGGATTGCGGCGTCATTCTTGTAGAGCAGCGCGAGGCTCTCGTCGGCACCGCTCTGATAGGCAGATATTGCGCCGAAGCACGCAAGCACGGCCGTCAGCACTGCAATGCGCGACGTACCTGGATCGCCCCCATGAGACTCGTGATGTTCCACCGCATGGTCGTGAGGGCCATGAACTTCGTATTCTTCAGACATTCGTAGCAAACCCGCAAAAGTTGAATGAATTTGTCGCCGGCCGGCCGTTTGGCTAACGTTAAACGAATTTGGCAAGGCCAACAAAATAAGCGGGCACTCCGGATTCACGGATCGCCAGTGTCGTTCCAAAGGGCGCACGCAGACGCTCGATCGCAACGCGTCCGGCGGCGGCGTACGATCGCCGCGCACCAGAGCACTTGAGCACCTGACACAGGCTTCTACACGGCGGCCAAATGGCCACGACATATCTGGCCGTTGATTTCGTGTTTCGTTTCCCCAGCGGGTCATTCCCGCGCGGCTGAGGGAACGAGCAAATGCCCCACGTCGGCTCACACTCGTTAAAGCGGAAATGCGTCACCGCCTCTGCCGCCATCCCTGCCATCCGACGCATGCGAAACCATCCATGATGGCCGGACAGGTTCGAATGTTTCAAATATATGCAATTCGATCGGTATTGTTTTAATTTCGATTAAATTCACCTCTTCCGCCAACCTTGTCATCCGTCATTTAATTTCCTATAAATCACTGGTGCCAAGTCAATCGAAAATACAGCGGCGACACTCGAGACAATCACCCCAATAGAAGGAAATTGAATGCCTGGCATTCGATAATGCCAATGCTCCGGCATGTCCCGCCGTCTCGGCCGTGACTGCTGGCGTTATCCGGCGCCATCATGGTCGATCTGCCATCGTCCAGCCGGATTGGAGCACCACCGAATTCGCCGGAATCGCGGCCTTTGACGATGCCGGCGCGCCATGCGTCCGAAGCGCATGGCGCTGTTCTCGAAGGCACGGGGAAGCATCCAACCTCTTCAAGGTGAAAAAAATGAGTCTCAATCCGATTGAAAATCAGCCACACGGGACCTTTGCGGAATTCGCCAACACTGCCCCTGTTTCTGCCATCGAGGTCGATACATTCAAAATGGCGCTCTATCACGACGGTGTGCAGTTGGGCTGGCTTGGCCAAAACAGCGGCGAATGGGCCGTTCTCGTCGATTCCGCCGCGAAAGCGTTGACGCTCGAACAGTACCCTTATAACGGCGTGACGTATTATCGGATCCTCGGCACCAGCCGATATATGTCCGTCAGCAATAACGCCTACGTGGGTTTCTATAACTGGATAGGCGCGCGCGGATGGACGCGTCAGGGCTCGATTTTGATTTCCGATTTCAACCACCAGAAACTGTCGCTCTATTCCAAGGACAACGCGTATTTGTATGCGTGGGATGCCTACACCGTGCTCGATGTGAGGTTCGACGAGCAATAACGCACGACGCTTCGCCCGCCGGCCTGAATTTCCGGCGGCGACACGGCGCAGGAAGCGGCGCATCCCCCGGCGACACGGGCGGGATGCCCGCCGGGTTGCGCCATTCGCATTCATCCCACGATCAAAAAGGAAACGCAATGACCTTCAAGATTCTCAGTTGCGATGGCGGCGGTATCCGGGGATTGATCACCGCTCTGCTCATCCAGGACCTCGACCGGCGCAGCCGGATCATCGCGAGCGCCGACGGCTTTGCCGGCACATCCACGGGCGGCCTGATCGCTCTGGGGCTCGCCCGGGGCGTATCCATTTCCGAGATCGTCGATATCTACAGGACGAAGGGCCCGGTGATCTTTCGGGAAAACGGGGCGTGGCTGGCGCAAAGGCAAGCGCTCGAACAGCACCCGCAAGCACTCGAACAAGGCACGGTCCTGGCTGGCCCGGGCGTGTTCCAGTGCCAGTATGTCAACACCGGGCTACAGGAGATCGCCAAGTCGCTGGTCGGCAGCGGCAAGCTGGCCGATCTGTCCCGCTTCGTCGCAATCAACTCGGCGCGCCTGTGGGATCCGCCCACCAGGAGCTGGGCTCCGTGCACCTTCTCCAACGGAAACGGCAACGCCTACCGTAACGTCAGCCTGTTCGACGCCGCACTTGCCACGTCGGCTGCGCCGACGTATTTCCCGCCGTACGAAATCGCCGGGCTTGGCTATTTCGCCGATGGCGGCGTGTTTGCCAACAATCCTTCCGTGTCCGCCATTGCCGAGGCGCTGGCGAGCCGTCGCGCAGGCAGTCTGGACGACGTGCGCCTGTTGTCGCTCGGCACCGGCACCAGCCCCGTGGGCATTGCCCCGGACGCCGTCGGCAACCCGTTGACCTGGGGCGTTTCGAAATGGCTGTGGCCGCTCGAAAGCGGGCGCGTACCGGCGGCAGCCCTGCTCGGGCTGACGATGGATACGACGGCGGCGATCGCCGCACAACAGGCCGGGCAGATACTGAACACCCATTACCAGCGCGGAAATTTCGTGCTCGGTCAATCCATCGCACTGGACGACTGGCGCAAGGTGCCGGAACTGGAGAAGGAAACCCAGGCGTACATGAGGACCGCCGAGTGGCAACGTGTTTGCCAGTGGGTGGAGCAATTCTGGCGCTGATCGCAACGTCGATAGCCGGGCTTTCGTGAGCACCAGGCGCTGCAGGTGCCGACGGCGAACGAATCGGAAACAACGAGGCCGGGCAGAACGCCCGACGCTCGGCAAGGCCAGCCGCGTGTGTACCGCGCAAATGGCGGCACGCACGCGGCCAACCGGCCATCAGGCCATCAAGGCCACTCTCAGACGGCCATCACCGTCACCGACTTCGTGACGAGATACGGCTCCAGCGCTTCCGGGCCGCCTTCCGACCCGTAGCCCGAATCCTTCACGCCGCCGAACGGCATTTCCGGCCACGGCGTGGCCGGCTGGTTGATCCACAGCATCCCGACTTCGAGGCGCTGCGTCAGCAGATGCACGTTCGCGAACGAACGCGTGAACGCGTAGCCGGCCAGACCGAACGGCAGACGGTTCGCCTCGGCGATCGCATCCTCGAGCTTGTCGAAGCCGCGAATCGCCGCGACCGGGCCGAACGGCTCGTTGTTGAACACGTCCGCTTCGAGCGGCACGTTCGCGATCACGGTCGGCGCGAAGAAGTTGCCTTCCGCGCCGATCCGCTCGCCGCCGGTCTCGATGCTCGCGCCGACCTTGCGCGCGTTGTCGACGACCGACGCCATCGCGGTCAGGCGCCGCGGGTTCGCGAGCGCGCCGAGCGTCGTGCCTTCCTCGAGGCCGTTGCCGACCTTCAGCCCTTCGGCATGCTTGACGAGCGCCCGGGTGAATTCGTCGCGGATGCTGTTGTGCACGAGAAAGCGCGTCGGCGAAATGCAGACCTGGCCCGCGTTGCGGAATTTCGCCCCGCCGGCGGCCTTCACCGCGAGCGCGACGTCCGCATCCTCGGCGACGATCACCGGGGCGTGGCCGCCCAGTTCCATCGTCGCGCGCTTCATGTGCTGGCCCGCGAGCGCGGCCAGTTGCTTGCCGACCGGCGTCGAACCGGTGAACGTGACCTTGCGGATCACCGGGTGCGGAATCAGGTACGACGAGATTTCAGCCGGATCGCCGAACACGAGGCCGATCACGCCGGCCGGCACGCCTGCGTCGACGAACGCGCGCAGCAGCGCGGCGGGCGATGCGGGCGTTTCTTCCGGCGCCTTCACGAGGAACGAACAGCCGGTCGCGAGCGCGGCGCTCAGCTTGCGCACGACCTGGTTGACCGGGAAATTCCACGGCGTGAATGCCGCGACGGGGCCGACCGGCTCCTTCACGACCGTCTGCTGCGCACCGAGGTTGCGCGGCGGCACGATCCGGCCGTACACGCGGCGGCCTTCGTCCGCGAACCATTCGATGATGTCGGCCGCCGACAGCACTTCGACGCGCGCTTCGGTGAGCGGCTTGCCCTGCTCCTGCGTCATCAACTGCGCGATCGTGTCGGCGCGTTCGCGCACCAGCGCGGCCGCCTTGCGCATCGTCGCCGCGCGTTCGTGCGCGGGCACCTTGCGCCATGCCTCGAAGCCGCGTTGCGCGGCGGCGAGCGCACGGTCGAGATCGGCGATACCCGCGTGGGCCACCTTGCCGATCGGCTTGCCGGTCGCCGGGTTCACGACGTCGATCGTCTTGCCGCTCGCGGCGTCGACCCACTCGCCGTCGATCAGCAGTTGCGTATCCGTATAAGTCACGTTAGCCATCCAGACACCCCTACATTGCGTCGATAAAACGCGCGCTGCCGCGAACGGCCGCACGCCGGTTGACAGAAACAGAAAAACCACGCCGCCGGGGCAGGCACGCGCCCGGCGGCGTCGACGGCAGGCACGTCGGCCCGCCGTCGTTTTGCAGCGCACCGCGCTCAGCGCGCGGCCGCCGTCGCCTTGCGGAGTTTCGCGACGTCCGCCGCCTGCACGGCCGGCGCGCCGTTGTTCCAGCCCGCGCGCATGAACGTCAGCACGTCGGCGACCTGCTGGTCGTTCAACTGGTTCGAGAACGCCGGCATCGGATACGCGGACGGCACGCCACCGATCACGAGCGTGTCGCTGCCGTTCAGCGTCACGTTGATCAGCGACGACGCATCGGCCTCGAGCACGTTCGGATTGCCGGCGAGCGGCGCGAGCAGCGGCGCATAACCGCGGCCGTCCACCCCGTGGCAATGCAGGCAGTAAGCGTTATACACCTTCGCGCCCGGATCGGCTGCCGGCCGGCCCAGCGCGACCTGCGTCGCCTTCGGATCATAGCGGTACGGCGGTGCGCCCGTGCCGCCTGTCGCCGGCAGCGACTTCAGGTAGCGCGAGATGGAAGCCAGATCGTCGTCGGTCAGTTCCTGCGTGCTGTGGTTGATCACGCTCACCATCGAGCCGAACGCGGTCGCGTGCTGATTCGCGCCGGTCTTCAGGAACTGCGCGACGTCCGCCTCGTTCCAGCGGCCGAGCCCGGTGTTGTGCTCGCCGGTCAGGTTCGACGCGAACCAGTTGTCGATCGCGGCGCCGGACAGGAACGCCGCGCCGCTTTCGTCGAGTGCCTTCTCCTGGAAGCCGACACCGCGCGGCGTGTGGCACGAACCGCAGTGCCCGAGCCCCTGCACGAGATACGCGCCGCGGTTCCACATCGCGTCCTTGGCCGGCTTGTCCGCGTAAGGCGTCGTGTCGAGGAACACCGCGTTCCACAACGCGAGCGGCCAGCGCATGTTGAGCGGCCACGGGATGTCGGACGGCCGGTTCGCCTGCTTCACCGGTTCGACGCCGTGCATGAAGTACGCATACAGCGCCTTCACGTCGTCGTCCTTCAGCTTCGCGTACGACGGATACGGCATCGCCGGATACAGGTTATGACCGTCCTTCGCGACGCCCTTGCGCAACGCGCTGGCGAAATCCGCTTCGGTATAGCCGCCGATGCCCGTCTCCGGGTCGGGCGTGATGTTGGTCGTGTAGATCGCGCCCATCGGCGTGACCATCTTCAGGCCGCCCGCGAACGGCGTGCCGCGCGGCGCGGTGTGGCACGCGACGCAGTCGCCGGCTTTCGCCAGATACGCGCCGCGGGCGACGAGCGCGCTGTCGGCGGGCGCCGTCTGCGCGGCATGCGCAGCCGTGCCGATCACCAGAGCGGATAGCGCGAACAGCCACGCGCGGAGCGTGTTCAGGTTCAGGGTGAGATATCGCATGGTTGTCCCCTCCCCTCAGGCCGTTTTCAGCTGGTTGCCGACCGGCAGCTTGCGCAGCCGCGTGCCGGTGGCCGCGAAGATCGCGTTCGACAGCGCCGCCGCGGTCGCGGCCGTGCCCGGCTCGCCGATCCCGCCCGGCGCCTCGCCGCTCTTCACCAGATGGACTTCGATCGGGGGCACCTCGTTGATTCGCATCATCCGGTAGTCGTTGAAGTTGGTCTGCACGACGCGGCCGTCCTCGATCGTGATCTCGCCGTACAGCGCGCCCGTGATCCCGAAGATGATGCCGCCCTGCACCTGCGCCTCGATCGTGTTCGGATTGACGTACATCCCGCAATCGACCGCGCACACGGCGCGCTTGACCTGCACCTCGCCGCCGTCCACCGCGACGTCGATGACGATCGAGAAGAAGCTGCCGAACGCGTGCATCACCGACACGCCGCGCCCTTGCCCCTTCGGCAGCGATGTGCCCCAGCCGGCCGCCTTCGTCGCGACGTCGAGCACGTTGCGGGCGCGCGGCGTCTTGTCGAGCAGCGCGCGGCGGTACTGCACCGGGTCGGTCTTGGTCTGCGCGGCCAGTTCGTCGATGAAGCTTTCGACGACGAACGTGCTGCGCGTCGGCCCGACGCCGCGCCAGAACGCGGTGGGCACGTGGCGCGGCTCCTGGCGCACGTAGTCGACCAGCTGGTTCGGCAGGTCGTAAGGCAGTTCGGCCGCGACCTCGACCGCGTCGGGATCGACGCCGTCCTTGACCGCGGGCGGCGCGAAGCGCGCGAGGATCGACGAGCCGACGATCCGGTGCTGCCACGCGACCGGCTTGCCGTTCGCGTCGAGGCCAGCCGAGATCGCGTCGTGGTAGCACGGCCGGTACATGTCGTGCTGGACGTCTTCCTCGCGCGTCCAGATCACCTTCACCGGTGCGTTGACCTGTTTGCCGACCTTCACGGCCTGGCCGATCATGTCGGTCTCGAGCCGTCGGCCGAATCCGCCGCCGAGCAGATGGTTGTGCACGACGATCTTGTCCGGCGACAGTCCGGTCAATTGCTGCGCCGTGTCGCGTGCGCGGGTCGGCACTTGCGTGCCGACCCAGATCTCGCAGCCGTCGCCACGCACGTGCACCGTGCAGTTCACCGGCTCCATCGTCGCGTGGGCGAGCAGCGGCTGTTCGTAGACGGCGTCGATGCGCGTCTTCGCGTTCGCGAACGCCTTGCCGACGTCGCCTTCCTTGCGTGCGACCGCGCCCTTGCCGTTCGCCGCCGCCTGCGCGAGATCCGCGAACAGGTCCTTGGTCGACACCTTCGCGCCCGCGCCTTCGTTCCACTTCACGACGAGCGCCGACGCGCCGCGCTTCGCGGCCCACGTGTGATCGCCGACTACCGCGACCGCGTTGTCGACGCGCACGATCTGGCGCACGCCGGGGATCTTCCTCGCGGCCGTGTCGTCGACGCTCGCGACCGTGCCGCCGAACACCGGGCTGTTCACGATCACCGCGTACAGCATGCCGGGCAGGCGCACGTCGAGCCCGAACTGCGCGGTGCCGTCGACCTTCTCCGGCGAATCGAGGCGCTTCGCGGGCGTGCCGATCAGCTTGAAATCCGCCGGCTTCTTCAGCACGACGTCCTTCGGCACCGGCAGCTTCGCCGCGGCGTCGGCCAGCTGGCCATACGATGCGCGCCGGCCGCTCGGCGGATGCTGCACTTCGCCGTTCGCCGCGCGGCAGCTCGCCGGATCGACGTTCCATTGCTTCGCGGCCGCCGAGACCAGCAGCGTGCGCGCGGTGGCGCCCGCCTGGCGCAGCGGGTCCCACGCGTAGCGTACCGACGTCGAGCCGCCGGTGAGCTGGCCGCCGAGCAGCGGATCGAGGAACAGCTTCTCGTTCGGCGGCGCATGATCGAGCGTCACGCTCGACAGCGGCACTTCGAGTTCTTCCGCGATCAGCATCGGCAGCGCCGTATAGACGCCCTGCCCCATCTCGACCTTCGGCATCACCAGCGTGACCTTGCCGGCGCGGTCGATCTGCACGAATGCGTTCGGCGCGAATACGCCGGGCTGCGCGGGTTCGGCTGCGTCACCGCCGATCACCGAGCGGCGCGTATCGTCGCCCGCCGCCGGCAGGCTGAAGCCGAGCAGCAAGCCGCCGCCGGCTGCGGCGCCGAGCGACATGCCGAGTTTCAGAAACGAACGGCGCGACACGCCCGCGCCGGCCCGACCTGCTTCGATCAGTCCTCGCGACATGTCAGGCCTCCTTCGCGGCTTGTTTGACGGCCGCGCGAATCCGGTGGTAGGTGCCGCAGCGGCAGATGTTGCCGGCCATGGCCGCGTCGATGTCGGCGTCGCTCGGGTTCGGGTTCGACGCGATCAGCGCGGTGGCGGCCATCACCTGCCCCGACTGGCAGTAACCGCACTGGACGACGTCGAGCTCGCGCCAGGCCTGCTGGACCTTGTGGCCGGCCGGCGTCGCGCCGACGGCTTCGATCGTCGTGATCTTGCGGCCCGCGACGGCGGCGACCGGCAGCACGCACGAACGCGCGGCCACGCCGTCGAGATGCACGGTGCACGCGCCGCATTGCGCGATCCCGCAGCCGAACTTGGTGCCGGTCAGGCCGACGACGTCGCGCAGCACCCAGAGCAAGGGCATGTCGTCGGGGGCGTCGACCGAGCGGGTTTCGCCGTTGATGTTGAGGGTGATCATTCAGCCTCCGGGGCCGTTGTATTGGGGGAGCGGCGCGAACGACGCGCGCTGCGTCATGGGGTCGTCGTCATCGCCGTTGCGTCGTGCGCAACGGGTGCCGCGCGGCCCGGGTGCGGGCGAGCCGCGGCGGTGGTGTTGCGTGCTGTGTCGTTACTCGGCCACGTCGATGCCCGCCAGCACCTTGATGAGCGGCGGTGCGGTGAACCAGTCGGCCGACTTCGTGCGGAACTCGCCGAAATACGGGCTCGCGAGGTGCGCGTCGAACGCCGCCTGGTCGTCGTAGATCTCGTACAGATGCAGATTCGGCGAACCGTCCTGCTCGCGGAACAGGTCGTAGCGCCGGTTGCCCGGTTCGGTGCGCGTCTTGGCGACCATGCTGCGCAGCTCGGCCTCGGCAGCCTGCGCGTGTTCGGGTTTCAGGAACAGCGAAGCAATCACGTGAAGCGCCATTTTTCACTCCTTTGAAAACGGAAACGAGCATGCCACAAGCCGGCGTCGTGCGACGCCAGCGTGCAACGGTCGTATGTCGTCGAGCGGCGGGATCAGGCCAGCTCGTCCGGGCCGACACGCACGACGACCTTGCCGAAATTCTTGCCGGCGAGCAAGCCGATCAGCGCTTGCGGCGCGTCGGCGAGGTCGGGAACGACGTCCTCGAGCGTCTTCACCTTGCCCTGCGCGACCCACTCGCTCATGTCCTTCAGGAACGGCGCATAGCCGGTTGCATAGTGATCGAGAATGATGAAACCCTGCACGCGGATACGCTTACGCAGGATCGCGCCCATCAACGCCGGCACGCGGTCACGGCCGGTCGACAGCGCCTTGTCGTCGTAGGCCGCATCGTTGTAATGCGCAATGATGCCGCAGACGGGCACGCGCGCATGGTCGTTCAGCAGCGGCCATACCGCGTCGAACACGGCGCCGCCGACGTTCTCGAAATAGACGTCGATGCCGTTCGGGCACGCGTCCTTCAGCTTCGCGGCAAACGCCGGGTCGTGGTGGTCGACGCATGCGTCGAAGCCGAGTGTGCCGGTCACGTATGCGCACTTGTCGGCGCCGCCCGCGACGCCGACCACGCGGCAACCCTTCAGCTTGGCGATCTGGCCGACCACCGCGCCGACTGCGCCGCTCGCGGCCGCGACGACCACGGTTTCACCGGCCTTCGGTTCGCCGATCTTCAGCAGTCCCGTGTACGCGGTGAAGCCCGGCATGCCGAGCACGCCGAGCGCGTACGACGGGTGCGCGAAGTCGCGGCCGAGCGGGATCAGGTCGCGCCCGTCGGACAGCGCGTAGTCCTGCCAGCCGGCCCCGGCGACGACGAGATCGCCTTCGCGAAACGCCGGCAGGTTCGACGACACCACGCGGCTGACCGTGCCGCCGACCATCGGCTGGCCCAGTTCGGCCGGCGGCGCATAGGACGGCGCATCGCTCATCCGGCCGCGCATGTACGGGTCGAGCGACAACCAGACGGTGCGCAGCAGCACCTGACCAGGGCCGGGGACCGGCACGTCAGCGGTTTCGGCGCGGAAGTTGTCCGGTGTCGGTGCGCCGACCGGGCGCGAATTCAGGACGATCTGGCGGTTTGCGGTCTTGCTTTGCGGCATGTGAGCCTCCGTCAACAGGAATGAACGTGCGTCGTGGGCACGATCGGATCAGGGATGGACCAGCAGGAAGTGCGCGCCCGCGGCGGCATCGGCGGGCGGGCCGGTGCGGTCGCAAGCAGGCGGTTGGAACGATCGGGACAGCGTAACGCGGTGTGAAGCGTTCGGCTTGAAGCGTTCGTCATGAATGATTGAGTAGACCAGTCGTCTAGAGTTGGGGTAAAAACAAGGCGCGCCCCTGCGCGCCCGGATTACGACTGTGCTCCGTCATGCGCGGCCGGCGGCAGGTTCAGCATGCGCCGCGTTTCGGCCATCGCCCTTTCGAGCGGTTTGCGGTCGCGGTGAATCTTCTCCAGCAGCGTCGCGCCCAGCCACAGCTCGTACAGGATCGCGGCGGTGTACGACGGATCGTCGACGCCGCTCAGCGAACCGTCGGCGAGCCCCGCCTCGATGCCGCCGGCGAGCCGCTCGATGATCTGGCTAGTGCCGCGCCGCAGTACCGCGCGCATCGCTTCCGACAGATCCGACACTTCCGCGCCGAGCTTCACCGCGAGGCACTTGCCTTCCGGATCGTCCGCGCATTGCGTGTGCAGCCAGTTGCCCCAGTACGTCATCAGGCGCTCGGCGCCCGTGCCGGCCTGCTGCTTGAGCAGGTTGTCGAGATGCGCGAGATAGCCTTCGAAATACGATTCGAGCAGCGCTTCGCCGAATGCCTCTTTCGAGCCGAAGTAATGATAGAACGAGCCCTTCGGGATGCCCGCCGCGGCGAGAATCTCGTTCAGACCGACCGCCGAAAACCCCTTGTGGAGCATGATCGGCTTCGCGATGTTCAGGATGTGCTGGCGGACTTCGGCGCCTGAAGATGCATTCATGATGGCGTATGGTAGCAACGATTAGACCGGTCGTCTAGTAACGTCGAACCGGCATGTTGAGCGGCACTTTACCCGATCCCCGTCGCGCGCCCAATGCCTGGTCGGCGCGGCTCTCGCCTGCTCGTGCCGGCTGCGTGCGGCGCGTCATATCGGCGACTCGGTTTCGTTGTCAGCGCGGCGCTTCGTCGGCACGCTTTCTCGTCCGCGCCCTCCGCTCGCTGCGTTCGGCGGCCGGGACGGTCTTGACGCCGCGCAACGGTGGCCGGCGCATGAGCGCCGCCATCTCGCGCCTCAGCGCCTCAAGTTCGCGGCTGCGCGCCGCGTCGGTCGCCAGTGCGCCATCGAGCTGCCCCTGGAGCACGCCGCAGCGATGCAGCGCGTCGCCGAGTTGGGCCTGTAGCGCGGCCGTGTCCTTCCGCTGCTGCGCATCGCGCTGTTCCGCGCGCGATGTCGCCGCGTCGAGTTCCTTTTGCAAGCGCGCGGCCGCGAGCCGCTCGCGGTCGATTTCCTGAAGCGCCCGCTTCTCCGATGCGCGCAGGCGCTCCTCGGCGCGGCCCGCGTCGTCGCGCAACCGGTCGAGCTGGGTGGTGAAATCCGCGCGGGCCTCGGCGAGCGCGCGGTCGCCCTCCGCGTTGTCGGCCTTCAGGCGTTCGATCTCCGCTTTTAGCGCTTGGTGAGAGGCATCGTCCGCCGCCCTCGCCTGCTCGAGTTCCTGAATGCGAACCTGCGCGGCCAGCAGCGCGGCCGTGCGTTGCTCCAGCGCGGTTTCGGTGCGGGCCAGTTCGGCCTGCAGCGTCGCGACTTCCGCTTGCGCCGCCGCCCGCTCGGCCTCGACTTCCGCGCGCAGCGCATCGAGTGCTGCGGCCGCGTCGGTACTCGACCGATTCCACAGCGCCGCGACCAGTTCGCCGGCCGCTGCCTGCAGATCGGCCGGCAGGTCCGGATGCTCGATGCGCACCCGGCTCTTTTCCCGCAGCTCGGCCCAGAACTCGCCGAGGACAGCCGTCGGCGTGCTCATGCTGCCCTTGCGAACGAGCTGGTACAGGCGATTCGCCGTCGGCGTGATGCCGAAGCGGAAGAACAGCAGTGCGCAGGCTTCGCGGTACAGCTCGCGCGTTTTCGGAAAGTCGGCCTTGAGACGCTCGATTTCGGCGGTCAGGCGGGATTCGTCGGCGGCGAGATCGGACATGGCGGGCTCTGAGGGAAATTCCGTAAATAATATAACGTAAACCGTCAAATATCCAATCAATCGAATAATTGAATTTGACATTATTTCTATAATGTCGAGATAAAAGATTCCCGGTCTGATATCGGCCCTTCGCCCTGTGCTGTTGGCCGCCTCGCCTTCGCCCAGCTTGGTGCCGAGCAACAACGCCGCTGCAACCGCCTCGAAAAACGTCAACATTGCGCGATTCGAAGCGAGCCACTTTGCTTTGCTTGGCCGGGGCAACGATGGAAAAACGGATGGCCGGCGCTGGCGAATACCTGGTGGTGCGGGTGATGCGCACGCCGTCGCATGCGACGCGGCCGGCCAGATCACGCAGGGTGCGTTGCCCGCGGCGGCTTTGGCGACGGGATTGCCGAACGGTGGGATAACGGCTGGAT
>NZ_JACFYV010000153.1:0-16812 GCF_016759955.1 Burkholderia sp. KCJ3K979 | reverse complement strand
GCTCAGGCCGCCGATGCCGCGTCGAGCCAGAACGACGCCGAATTGCACGACGCGCTGCTGCAACTCGGCTACACGACGGTCGTCGCGCCGTCGGACGGCTACGTCGGCAAGAAGACCGTCGAGACCGGCGAGCATGTCGCGCCCGGCCAGGCGCTGCTCACGCTGGTCGAGCCGCATCCGTGGATCGTCGCCAATTTCCGCGAGACGCAGCTGCGGCACGTGCGCGCCGGCGACGCCGTGCAACTGCGCTTCGATGCGCTGCCGCAGCGCACGTTCAGCGGCCGCATCGACAGCCTGTCGCCCGCGACCGGCGCGCAGTTCGCGCTGCTGCCGCCCGACAACGCGACCGGCAATTTCACGAAGGTCACGCAGCGCGTGCCCGTGAAGATCCTGCTCGACGGCCCGGCCGCGACGGAGCCGCGCATCCGGCCCGGGCTGTCGGTCGTCGTCACGCTGCAACCCGGCAGCGAATCGCGATGACGCGCGTCTTCGCCCTGCTCGCCGCGAGCGTGCTGGCCGCGTGCTCGATCGCGCCGCAGCCGCTCGCGCCCGTCCCGGTCGAAACCGACCGGTTCCGCCATGCCGATCCGGCGACCGATGCGCACGCACCGTCGCTCGCCGCGTGGCCCGCGTGGTTCGGTGACCCGCAGCTCGGCCGCCTCGTCGACGCCGCGCTCGCGCACAACCTCGACATCCGCGCGGCGGCCGCGCGCGTCGACCAGGCGCAGGCGCTGCTCGGCGTGCGCGAAGCCGCGCTGGCGCCGACCGTGCGCGTCGACCCGTCGTTCAGCCGCACACGAGTGTCCGGCACGGTCGACAACGCGCTGCCGAAGCGCACGATGCACAACTGGTCGGTGCCCGTCGCCGCGAGCTACGAAGTCGATCTATGGGGCCGCTTGCGCGGCGATGCCAACGTCGGCGAACAGAACCTGCTGCAAGCGGCGGCCGATCGCGATGCGGTGCGTCTGCGGGTGGCGACCGAAGTGGCCGTCGACTACCTGACGCTGCGCTACGTCGACGACGATCTCGTGACGCTCACGCGCGCGATCGGGCTGCGGCGCACCGCGCTCGACGTGATCGCCGCCCGCGTACGGGCTGGCGCGGCGAGCGATCTCGACGGGCTGCGCGCGTCGGCCGATCTCGATACCGCGCATGCCGATCTCGCGGAGAGCCGCCGGCTGCGCGAGAACCTCGTCGACGCCATTGCAGTGCTGACCGGCGTGTCGCCGACCGCGTTCGACGTCGACACGGGCGCCGTGCCCGTGCAGGTGCCGGAGGTGCCGGCCGGGCTGCCGTCCGCGCTGCTCGCCCAACGCCCGGACGTATTCGCGGCGGCGCGGCGCGCCGATGCGGCGTCGCTCGAACTGGGCATCGCGCGCACCGCGTGGCTGCCGACGCTGACGCTGACCGCCGACGGCGGTTTCGCCACCCGCGACCTGCGTTCGTTTCTCGACCGCAACAGCTCGCTGTGGAGTCTCGGCGCGAACGTCGCGCTGACGCTGTTCGACGGCGGCAAGCGCGATGCCGCGGTGGCCGCCGCGCGAGCCGGCACGAACGTCGCCGACGCCGACTATCGCGCGACCGCGATCGGCGCGTTGCGCGACGTGCAGGATGCGCTCAACGACATCGCCGCGCAAAAGGAGCGGATCGTGCGCTACGACAGCGCGGCGCGCACGACGGACGCGGCGGCGCGGCTATCGCTGAGCCGCTACGCGCATGGGTACGTCAGCTATCTGGAAGTCATCGACGCCGATCGCGACGCACTGAATGCGCGGCGCCAGCTGATTCACAGCCGGCAGGCGCTGGCCGTCGCGACGGTGAGCCTCGTGCGTGCATTGGGCGGCGGGTGGACGCCGCCGGCGCACGCCGGCCGGGGCCAGTTGCGCGACGCGACGCAAGCCGACGCGCGATGAACGCATCGAACGACCCGCGAGCGCGTCACGCGCGCGCGAGCCGATGCGCATCCTCGCCGAGAAACCGGTGCACGAAGGTCACGGCCATCGCGCCTTCGCCGACCGCCGACGCGACGCGCTTGACCGATCCCGATCGCACGTCGCCCGCCGCGAACGATCCCGGCACGCTGGTTTCCAGGTGGTACGGCCGGCGCTCGAGCGGCCATACGCGCTCGAACGCCGGACAGTCGTACAGATCGCCGCCGGTCACGAGATAACCGTCCGGATTGCGAATGATGTCGGTGTCCTTCGCCCAGTCGGTATTCGGCGCGCCGCCGATGCACACGAACAGGCGCGTGGCCGGCAACCGTTCGCGCGTGCCGTCCGCCGAACGAAGCTCGATCGCGTCGAGCCAGCCGTCGCCGTGCAGCGCGGCGACGCTCGACCCGTAGCGGACCTCGATGTTCGGCGTGCGTTCGATCCGGTCGATCAGGTAGCGCGACAGCGTGTCGGCGAGCGACGCCCCGCGCACGAGCATCGTCACCTGGCGCGCATGCCGCGAGAAATTCATCGCGGCCTGGCCGGCCGAATTGCCGCCGCCGACGATGAAGACCTGCTCGCCCGCGCACATCGGCGCTTCGCTCGACCCGGCGCCGTAGAACAGCCCCGCGTTGAGAAACGCCGATTCCTCCGGCAGCCCGAGGCTGCGATATTCGATGCCGGTCGCGCAGATGTTCGCGCGGGCGATCAGGATCGACCCGTCGGCGAGCTCGACGCGGATCTTGCCGTCGACGAACGTCGCATGCACGCCCTCGCGCATCGTCAGCAGCTCGACGCCGAACTTCACCGCCTGCTCGCGCGCGCGTTCCGCGAGCTCCGCGCCCGGGATGCCGTCGGGGAAGCCCATGTAGTTCTCGATCAGCGAACTCGTGCCGGCCTGCCCGCCGATCGCGCCGCGCTCGATCACGACCGCGCGCAGCCCTTCGGACGCCGCGTAGACCGCCGCCGACAGCCCGGCCGGCCCCGCGCCGTAGATCGACACGTCGTATTCGACGAAGCGCGGGCGCGCGACCCAGCCGAGCCTTGCGGCGATCTCGGCCAGGGTCGGCTGGTACAGGCGCGAGCCGTCCGGAAAGATCACGACCGGCAGCCGGATGTCGCGCAGCGGCGCGATGCCGAGCACCTGCGCGCAATCGGCGTCGGACGTCAGCTCGCACCAGTCGTACGCGATCATGCGTCGCTGCAGGAAATCGCGGATCGCGTACGCGTCCCGGCTGCGCGGCAGGCCGACGATCCGCACGTGTTGCGATTGCTCCATGAACGCCTCCCGATGATGTCGATGTCGAATGCGGTCCGGCCGGTGCGGCGGTGCCGCGGCCGGACGCATTCGCGACTGTACGCCGCCGGTACGCGCCGCGCGGGCCGCTTCATGACAATTAAGGTCCGGCCGCGCCGCCACGCCGCACAATGTCGGGTATCCGTCCCGCTTGCGGCCTCGCGCCGGCCCCGCCGCAAGCGTCGCTCCCGCGCCGGCATCGGAGCGCAAGATGGCCAACGCCTGTACGCATCTCGACGAAGCACGCGTGTTCGACACCGACAAGGACTACTGTGAGGAATGCGTCAAATCGGGCAGCCGCTGGGTGCATTTGCGGATGTGCCTGATCTGCGGGCACGTCGGCTGCTGCGACTCGTCGCCGAATCGCCACGCGAGCCGGCATTTCCACGACACCGGCCACCGGCTCGTCCGCTCGATCGAGCCCGGCGAGCGCTGGATCTGGTGCTACGCGGACGAAGTCGTCGCGGGTGACGTTCCGTCGTAACGCGACGTGCGGGGCGACCGTGACATAGCCTGCCCGTCATCCGTCGCCGGCGCCGAACTCCGGCCGATCCGGGGCCGGACACCGTTCAGAACGTTTCAGCGCCGCTTCAGGCAATGATCGCGGCCGCTGCGTAGACTGCCGTTCATGAGCTGCCGCGCAGAACGGCGCGTGCGCCCGTTATCGACTGCTGGAGTGACAACATGATCCCCGCCGCCAATCACCGCCGCTCGGCAACACGCTCGCGGCCACATCGGACGACCCCGCACGGCCGACCCGCATCGTCCGGTATCGCCGCGCCTCGCATCACTTGCGGCGCACCGCGTCGCATGGAGCGCGCATGAAGCACAAACGATTCTGGTTCGGCGCGGCCGGCATCGCGGTCGTGGGCCTCGCGGTCGCGATCGGCATCATGGTGCGGCCGTCGATCGCGCCGATCGATCCGCCCGCCCCCGCGTCGTTCGATCCGCAACTGGTGCGCGCCGGCGCGCGCGTCGTCGCGCTCGGCGACTGCATCGTGTGCCACACCGCGAAGGACGGCAAGCCGTTCGCGGGCGGGCTGCCGCTCGCGACGCCGTTCGGCACGATCTATGCGACCAACATCACGCCGGACGCCGAAACGGGGATCGGCCGCTGGTCGCGCGATGCGTTCGCCCGCGCGCTGCGCACCGGCATCGGACGTAACGGCCAGCCGCTCTACCCGGCGTTTCCGTACATTCATTTCACGCGAATGTCGGACGACGACATCGCCGCCGCGTACGCGTACCTGATGACGCGTGAAGCGGTCCACGCGACGGCGCCCGCCAACGACCTGATCTTTCCGCTGAACTTCCGCCCGCTGGTCGCGTTCTGGAACGTGCTGTTTCTGCGCGAAGGCGCGTATCAGCCGGACCCCGCGCAGTCCGCGCAATGGAACCGCGGCAGGATGCTCGTCGACGGGCTCGGCCACTGCGCGTCGTGCCATTCGCCGCTGAACGCGATCGGCGGCGAGCAGCGCGGCCGCGCGTTCGACGGCGGCATCGTCGACGGCTGGGAAGCGCCGCCGCTCAATGCGCTCGGCCAGGCAGCGCGGCCGTGGACGCAGGCGCAGCTCGTCACCTACCTGCGCACCGGCCGCGCGAGCGAGCACGGCGCGGCGGCCGGCCCGATGCTGCCGGTCACGCGCGACCTCGCGACGGTGCCGGTGGAGGACGTCGAGGCGATCGCCACCTACATCCTGTCGATCCAGAAGCCGGCGAACGCGCGGGCGGCCACGGCAACGGCCGCTGGCGAACGCACCGCGACGACGCCGGCCGCGCAACGCGGCGCGACGCTGTTCCAGGCGTCGTGCGCGCAGTGCCACGGGCCGGCCGCGCCGATGCAGTCGATCGGCGAGCGGCCGACGCTTTCGTTCAGCACGGCGGTCAACGCCGATACGCCGCGCAACGCGATCCAGATGATGTTCAACGGCATCGGCCGGCACGGCGAGGACACGCTCAACTACATGCCGTCGTTCATCGACCAGTACGACGACGCGCAGATCGCCGATCTCGCCGCGTACGTGCGCGAGACCTATACCGATCGTCCCGCGTGGCCGGGCGTCGACGCGATGGCCGCGAAGCTCAGAAAAGAGGACACCGCACGATGATTACCCTCACCGTCAACGGCGTGCGGCACACGCTGGACATCGATCCGTCCACGCCGCTGCTGTACGCGCTGCGCAACGACCTGCACCTGCACGGCGCGAAGTTCGGCTGCGGCCTCGGCCAATGCGGCGCCTGCACCGTGATCGTCGACGGCAAGCCGACCTTCTCGTGCCTGATGCCGGTGGCCGCGGTCGGCGCGCGCAGCGTGCGCACCATCGAAAGCCTCGGCACCGTCGAGCATCCGGGCCCGCTGCAACGCGCGTTCATCGAGCACCAGGCCGCGCAGTGCGGCTACTGCATCGCCGGGATGATCATGCGCGCGCAGGCGCTGCTCGAACGCAATCCGAAGCCGACCGAACAGGAACTGCGCACGCACATGGAACCGAACCTGTGCCGCTGCGGCACGCACATGCGGATTCTCGCGGCGGTGCGCTCGGTCGCGGGGCTGCCGGCCCCCGAGCCCGCTTCCGCTCCCGTCACGATCAGCAAGGGGCTGTGATGAATTCCCACGACGACATCGACGAAGGCCGCCGGCACTTCATCGTCTCCGGCGCGCTGTTCGTCGCGTTCAGTCTCGCGCCCGCGTCGCGCGCGGCCGCGCAGCTGGTGATCGCCGACGAAGGCGCGGCCGTGCACGTGGCGAAGGCCACCCAGGCACTCGCCGGCAGCCTGAAGACCAATCCGCTGCTCGACGCATGGGTCAAGATCGCGCCCGACGGCAAGGTCACCGTGTTTACCGGCAAGGTCGAGCTCGGCACCGGCGTGCGCACCGCACTGCTGCAGGTGGCCGCCGAGGAACTCGACATGAAGCCGTCGCTGATCACGTTCCTGACCGCCGACACCGGCGCGTCGCCGGACGAAGGACTGACCGCCGGCAGCCATACGATGGCCGACAGCGGCTCCGCGCTGCTGAACGCGACCGCGCAGGTGCGCGCACTGCTGGTGGAAGGCGCGGCGAAACGCTTCGGCGTCGATCCGCGCGTGCTGACGACCGCCGACGCGGTGATCAAGGCACCGGACGGCCGCACGATGACCTACGGCGACGCGATCCGCACGGTGGACCTGCATCGCAATGCCGCGCCCACGTCGCCGCTGAAGAACCCGGCGACGTTCGCCGTGATCGGCACGTCGCTGCCGCGCGTCGACATCCCGAACAAGGTCACGGGCGGCGTCAGCTACGTGCAGGACATGCAGCTGCCCGGCATGCTGCACGCACGGGTCGTGATGCCGCCGGTGTACGACGCGACGCTGCTGTCGTTCGACGAAGCCGCGATCCTGAAGCTGCCGGGCGTCGTGCGGATCGTGCGCAACGGCAGCATGCTCGCGGTGGTCGCGCAGGGCGAGTGGCAGGCGGTGGTCGCGCAGCGCGCGCTCGCCGCCGGCTGCCGCTGGTCGCCGGGCCGCAAGCTGCCCGAGCGCGGCACCGTGCACGCGGACCTGAAACGGATCTCGACGCAGCGCATCGAGATCGCGAACACGCATGCGGCCACCGCGCCGGCCGTGAAGACGCTGAACGCGACGTTCCTGAAGAACTACCTGCTGCACGGGTCGATCGGGCCGTCGTGTTCGGTCGCGCATCTCGAGAACGGGATGATGACGGTGTGGACCCACTCGCAGGGCGTCTACCCGCTGCGCGACGCGCTCGCGGAGATGCTGTCGATGCCGAAGGCGAGCGTGCGCTGCATTCACACCGAGGGCTCCGGCTGCTACGGCCACAACGCGGCGGACGACGCGGCCGCGCACGCCGCGCTGATCGCCGCCGCGATGCCGGGCAAGCCGATTCGCGTGCAATGGATGCGCGAACAGGAACACACGTGGGATCACTTCACGCCCGCGATGGTGACCGAGGTCAGCGCGTCGCTCGATGCGGGCGGCCGCATCGTCGACTGGAACTATGCGTTGTGGAGCAGTTCGCACAACGAGCGGATCGTCAACGCCGGCCGGCTGCTGCCCGCGCGCATGCTCGAGCCGCCGTTCGTGCCCGCGCCGTCGACGCCGATGCTGCAGCCGGAGGGTGGCGGCGACCGCAACGCGATCCCGCTGTACGCGCTGCCGAACCAGCACATCGTCAACAACTTCTCGCCGACGATGCCGCTGCAGACGTCCGCGATGCGCTCGCTCGGCGCGCACACCAACGTCTGGGCGATCGAGAGCTTCATGGACGAGCTCGCGCACGCGGCCGGCGTCGATCCGGTCGAATTCCGGCTGCGTCACATGGAAGACCATCGCGCACGGCAGGTGATCCAGCTCGCCGCGAAGCACTTCGGCTGGCCGCGGCCGCCGCGCGCGCGCAACCGCGGCGTCGGCTTCGCGTTCGGCAAGTACAAGAACCTGATGGCCTACGTCGCGATCGCGGTCGAGGTATCGGTCGTGCCGGAAACCGGCCAGGTGACGCTCGAACACGCGGAAGCCGCCGTCGACGCGGGCCAGATCGTGTCGCCGGACGGCATCCGCAACCAGATCGAGGGCGGCATCGTGCAGGCCGCGAGCTGGACGCTGTACGAGGCGCTGAAGTACGACACCGAGCGCATCCGCAGCTTCGACTGGAGCAGCTACCCGATCCTGCGCTTCTCGGCCGCGCCGCAGAACGTGAAGGTCCATCTGGTCAATCGCCCCGGCGCGCCGTTTCTCGGCGCGGCCGAGGCGTCGATGGGGCCGACCGCCGGCGCGCTGGCCAACGCGATCTTCGACGCGACCGGGCAGCGCATGCGCGAAATGCCGTTCGCCGGCGACGCGCTGAGAAAGCGCATCGACGCCTAGCGGGTCGGTCACCCCGCTACGCACCCCCTGTATCCGACATGAGACAAGACGGCGCCGGCACGCACCGGCGCCGCATGCCGACCGGCTGGAGAACTTCCGACGATGGATACCTTGCTTTCGATGCGCGTGTTCACGCGCATCGTCGAAACCGGCAGCTTCACGCGCGCCTCCGACACGACCGGCCTCACCACGCCGCGCGTGTCCGCGCTGCTGAGCGCACTCGAGCAGCATCTCGGCTGCCGGCTGCTGAACCGCACCACGCGGCGCATCTCGCTGACCGAGGACGGTCAGGCCTACTACGAACGTTCCGTCGCGGTGCTGCGCGAGATCGACGACATGGAGGCGTCGGTCTCGCAGGCCCGCAACGTGCCGCGCGGCCGGCTGAAGGTGAACCTGCCGCCCGCGATGGCGAAGCAGGTCGTGGTGCCCGCGCTGCCGGCGTTTCTCGACGCCCATCCGGACATCATGCTCGAACTCGGCGTGACCGACCGGCAGATCGACCTCGTCGGCGAAGGAGTCGACTGCGTGGTGCGCATCGGCGCGCTCGACGATTCGGGCATGATCGCGAAGCGGATCGGCAGCCTGACCACCTGCACGTGCGGCTCGCCTGCCTATTTCGCGCGGTGCGGCGAGCCGCAAACCGTCGACGATCTCGCGCAGCACGTCGCGGTCAGTCACATCTCGGCCGACACCGGGCGGCCGCGCCCGTGGGACTACGTCGTCGACGGCGAGCCGCGCATCGTGCAGATGTGCGGCACGGTGGCCGTCAACGACGCGGACAACTACATCGAGTGCGGCGTCGCCGGCATCGGCCTGATCAAGACGTCGCTGTACCTCGTCGAGCCTTACCTGAAATCGGGACGGCTGCGCGAGGTGCTGACCGATTTCAACGCGCCGGCCCGGCCGATCTCGGTGCTGTATCCGCCCAATCGCCACATTCCGGTCAAGCTGAAGGTGTTCGTCGACTGGCTCGCGGGCCTGTTCGAGCAGATTCCGACGCTGCAGGGCAAACGCGGCTGAACCCGCGCGGCGCGGCACCTTTGCGTGCCGCGCAACGCTCGATTGCGCGGCGCCCCGATTCCGGCCTGAGCGATTGATCACTAGTATCGACGGCAATGCGGTGCACCGTATCGCGGCCAGGCGACCTTCATGCCGGCGCGACGCTCCGGTGCCCGGCCCTTCCCTTTTCCAGGAGTCGACCATGTCAACGGATTCAACACCGCTCGCACCGCCCGCGCACGGCGTCAAGCTCACGCAGGGGCTGATCCTGCTGTTCGCGTTCAGTTGCGGCGCGATCGTCGCGAACCTGTACTACGCGCAGCCGATCACCGAGCTCATCGCGCCGGGCCTGCACATGTCCGGCAACACGGCGAGCCTGATCGTGTCGCTGACGCAGATCGGCTACGCGCTCGGGCTGTTCTTCATCGTGCCGCTCGGCGACCTGCTCGAAAACCGCAAGCTGATGATCGTGACGGCCGTCGTGTCGATCGCGAGCCTCGCGGCGGCGGCGCTCGTGCGCACGCCCGGGCTCTTTCTCGCGATTTCGCTGCTGATCGGGTTCAGCTCGGTGGCCGTGCAGATCCTCGTGCCGCTCGCCGCACATCTCGCGCCCGACCATTCGCGCGGCCGCGTCGTCGGCACGATCATGAGCGGGCTGCTGCTCGGCATCCTGCTGGCGCGGCCGCTGTCGAGCGTCGTGGCCGACGCGTTCGGCTGGCGCTTCGTGTTCGCGGCGGCGGCCGTGCTGATGACGCTCGTCACGGCCGTGCTCGCGCTGACGATTCCGTCGCGCCAGCCCGATCACCGCGCGACCTATTTCGAACTGATCGGCTCGCTGCTGCACCTCGTCCGCACGATGCCGGTATTGCGCCACCGCGCGTTCTACCAGGGCCTGATGTTCGCGTCGTTCAGCCTGTTCTGGACCGCCGTGCCCGTCGAGCTGACGCGTCACTACGGGTTGTCGCAATCGGCGATCGGCCTGTTCGCGCTGGTCGGCGCGATCGGCGCGACCTCGGCGCCGGTGGCCGGGCGCCTGGCGGATGCCGGCCATACGGTGCGCGCGACGCTGATCGCGCTCGTCGCCGGCGCGCTCGCGTATGCGGTCGGGTTCGTGCACGGCACCGGCCTGTACGGGCTCGTCGTCACCGGCATCGTGCTCGACTTCGCGGTGCAGATGAACATGGTGCTCGGCCAGCGCGAGATCTATGCGCTGCACGCGGCGAGCCGCAACCGGCTGAATGCGCTGTACATGACGAGCATCTTCGTCGGCGGCGCCGTCGGCTCCGCGCTCGCGAGCCCGTTGTACGAGCACGGCGGCTGGCCGCTCGTCGCCGCGGCGGCCGGCGCGTTCCCGATCGTCGCGCTCGCGCACTACCTGCTCGTCGGGCGGCCGCACGCGCAACGCCACGCCGCGGGTTGACCCGCCGTCGCACGCCGAACCGATCCGTTCGCGGGGCGCGCCGCCGCCCCGCCCTCCGTCGAACCACAGGAGTCCATCATGTCTTCCCTGCTCAGTGCTTACGATCTGCGCGGCCTCGCGCTGCCGAACCGCGTCGTGATGGGGCCGATGACGCGCTCGCGCGCGCCGTCGCGCGGGCTGCCCACCGAACTGATGGCCGAGTACTACGCGCAGCGCGCGTCGGCCGGCCTGATCGTGACCGAAGCCACCAACGTCAGCCGGGCGTCCGCCGCATTCGAGCTGACGCCGGGCCTCGTCGACGATGCGCAGGCCGCCGCCTGGAAAATCGTCACCGATGCCGTCCATGCGAACGGCGGGCGCATCTTCGCGCAGCTGTGGCATGGCGGGCGCGTGAGCTCGCTGACGCTGCTCGGCGGCGCCGCGCCGTTGTCGCCGTCCGGCGTGAACGACGACCTCGAACAGTTGCAGGTCTGGGCGCAGCTGCAGAACGGCTACTACACGAAGATTCATGCGACGCCGTCGCGCGCGATGACGACCGATGAAGTCGTCGCGACCGTCGACGAATTCCGGCAGGCCGCGGCACGCGCGATGGCCGCGGGCTTCGACGGCGTCGAGATTCATGCGGCCAACGGCTACCTGCCGCACCAGTTCCTGTCGTCGACGCTGAACCGCCGCGACGATCGCTACGGCGGATCGGTCGCGAACCGCGCGCGCTTTCTGGAAGAAATCGTCGACGCGGTCGGCGGCGTGATGCCGCTGAGCCGCGTCGGCGTGCGCATCTCGCCGTACGCGAAATACAACAACGTGCGCGACGCCGATCCGGACGCGACGCTGGCGTACGTCGGCCGGATGCTCGACGCGGCGGGTGTCGCCTATCTGCACGCGGCCGACACCAACGGCTGGAGCGGCGAACCCGATCTGCCGCGCATCGTCGAGCACGCGCGCCGGTCGTTCCACGGCACGCTGATCGTCAACGGCGGCATTTCACCGGAGGCGGCGAGCGCGCTGATCGACGCGGGCGACGCCGATCTCGTCGCGTTTGCCCGCGCGTATATCGCGAATCCGGATCTGGTCGAGCGCATCGCGGCCCGCGCACCGCTCGCGGAGCCGAAGTCGATCGGCTGGTACGGCGGCGAGCGCGCCGGCTACGTCGACTACGCGCGGCACGACGCGGCGCAATCGCCCGCCTGACCCGCGCACGCCGGGCGCGGCGGCGTGCCGCGGCCGGCCGTGCGTCCGGCTGCCGCACGCCGGGCCGGTGCCGTCACGTATCGTTCCACCGCGCGCCCAGCACGCGCCCGCAGAAATTCGGCCGATGAAAGTCAGGGTCCGCGCGTTCGAGCACGTCCGCGCTCCAGGTGCCGAAGGTCGACTGCGGCCGGTGCTCGACGCCGCGCGCGACCATGTCCAGATACGCTTCGCGAAAACCGCTGCCGCGCGGGTAGGCCGCGAGCAGCGCCGTGCGTTCGTCGGCGGTATAGGCGTCGAAGTCGGTTGCCATCAGGTCCGTCGACACGGCGCACGCGAGTGCGCGCGCAAGCGGCGACGCGCGGGCGGCCACGCCCGGCGTCGTATGCAGCGCGACCGCGTGCCACACGTCGTCGCGCATGCGCCGCGACCGGCGATGCCGCAGCAGCAGCGCGTGCGCGGCATCCGCGCCGTCGAGCTCGTAGCGTTCGGTCGAACGGCAGTACGCCGGGCTCAATCCCATGTTCGCGTACATCGCGGCGACGTACAGTGCGTCGGCGTCGCACGCGTCGCCTGCACGCCGCGCGGCGAGCGACGCGAACACGAACACGCGCGCCGCATGAGCGGCGAGCGCGGCGGGCAACGACGCGCGGGCCGCGTCGGCGGCCTCGACCGTCACCGGCGTGCGCGGAATGCGCACGCCGGCCACTTCGTCGCCGGTGGCCGATGCGCGCGGGTGCGCAACATTCATCCTGTCTCCTTCATGCCCCGTGCACGGGGCGGAAAATCGTTCGATGCACGGCGACACCCGGCGCGCAGCGCGTCGCGCACCGGCACGCGCCGCTCAACACGCGACGCAGCAGCGGCCGAAGGCTTCGCAGCGCTCGGCGGCCACACCTGCCGTCGGATAGCGCGGTCGCGCGAAGCGGCGTCCATCACCGCGCGCACGGCACGCATCGACGCCGGGCACCACGCACGCGTCGCCCGCCGCCGACGCATGCGAACGGTCGCGCACGTCGGCGTCTGCCGCGCCGGCCGCGCCGCCTGCGGCGACCGGCGACCACGCGGGGCTGACGGGCGGCGGCGGCGGCGCAAGCGGCGAGAATTCCTGTTCCGCGTGCACGACCTTGCCGTCGACGACCGTCAGCACCGACGACAGCGTCGGGATGCGCCGCACATCGATCGTGAAGTAATCGTCGCTCAGCACCGCGAAATCGGCATACCGGCCGGGCACCAGCGCGCCCTTGCGATGCTCGTCCGCGGAGAACCACGCGCTGCCGACCGTGTAGCGGCGCAGCGCGTCCATCCGGCCGAGCCGGTTGCGCGCCGGGTACAGCGCGGTGCCGCCCACGCTGCGCCCCGACACCATCCAGTACAGCGCGACGAACGGGTTGTAGCTCGCCGCGCCCGTCGCGCCGGACCCCGCGCCGACCGGCAGCCCGGCCGCGAGCATCGCGCGGAGCGGCGGCGCGCGCGTGGCCGCCGCCGCTCCATGGCGCGCGATGAACGCTTCGCCCTGGAACGCCATGCGCGGCTGCACGGTGATGCCGCCGCCCAGCGCCACGACCCGCGCGATATTGGCGTCCGAAATCGTCTCGCAGCGGTCGAAGCACCAGCGCAGCCCGTCGAACGGCGTGTCGCGGTCCACCGCTTCGAACACGTCGAGGAAGCGGCCGATCGATTCGTCGTAGGTCGCCTGGAGCCGGAACGGCCAGCGATGATGCACGAGCAGCCGGACGACGGCCGCCAGTTCGACCTCGACGGACGCGGGCAACTCGACGCGCGGTTCGAGGAAATTCCCGAGATCGACCGCCGAGAACAGCAATCGCTCGCCCGCGCCGCTCGCGCGCAGGAACGCGTCGCCGTCGCCGGGCGCGGTCAGCGCGATCCATTTCGCGAAGTCGTCGAGCTCCCGGCCCGCGTGCCGCGCGCCCAGCGCATAGGCGATGCGCGTCGTCAATTCGCCGCGCCGCGCGAGCGTCGCGACCGCCGCATAGTCGTCCGGATACGCGAGGCCGTCGCCGCCGGCGTCGATCGCGCTCGTCACGCCGACGCGGTTCAGCGCGTGCATGAACTGCCGCGTCGAGTTGACCCGGTCGGCCGCATCGAGCGTCGGCGCGCGGGCGAGCACCGCGCCCAGCACCGCCGGGTCCGGACGCGCGAGCAGCAGCCCGGTCGGCCGCCCATGGCGGTCGCGCCGCAGTTCGCCGCCGGGCGGATCGGGCGTGTCTCGCCCGTAGCCGAGCGCGCGCAGCGCGGCCGCATTCAGCCACGCACTGTCGGCCAGATGCTGGACGAATACCGGCGTGTCGGGTGCGATCGCGTTGAGCTCGGCCGTCGTCGGCCCGCGCTTTTCCGCGAACTGCAGCGCGGTCCAGCCGCCCGCCACGCGCGCCCAGTGCGGCGCGGGCGTGCGTCGTACCTGCCGGCCCAGCAGCTCGAGCGCGTCGGCCAGCGACGGCACGCCGTCCCAGCGCACCTCGAGGTTGAAGTTCATGCCGCCGCGAATCGCCTGCAGGTGCGCGTCGATCAGGCCCGGAATCACGGTACGGCCGTGCAGGTCGATACAGGCGGTGTCGTCGTGCGCATGGCGCAGCACGTCGCGATCGTCGCCGGTCGCGACGATGGTCCCGTCCTTCACGGCGAGCGCACGGACGAACGAGCGCTGTTCGTCCTGGGTCGCGATCTTGCCGTTGAACACGACGAGGTCCGCCGAACGCGCGGGTTCCGTCGCTCTAAGCACCGTCGGGCCTCCGGTGCGCGCCTGCGTGCGGCGCGGCGCGGGCCGCCCTGCTGCTCGTCGAACGCGGGAAAGCGGCCGCACCGCACGCATCGGCATGCATGCTGCGATCGCGCGGCCGCGCGGCCGTACCGGGTTCGCGCATCGTCATGCCGCCTGCTGCGCCGCGTCGGCGGTGTCGCGTCGCGCGCGCGTCAGGCACGGCGCGAGCGGCGCACCCTGACGCACGAAGCTCTGCACGCGCAGCAAACGGCGCACGTCGTGGGCGCGCGAATGCGGATCGAAGTGCCGCGCGACGCCGGCGACCAGCGCCGACGCCTGCGCGGTGTGCCCGCGCTCGATCAGGTGATCGGCGAGATCGAGCGAGCTGCGCAGCGCCCACATCGCGGCGCCCTGCGCGTTCGCGGTCTGGATCGCCATCTGCAGATGGCGATGCCCGTCGGCTTCGTACGCCGCGGCGAGATCCGCGCCGACGATGCGCGCCTGTTCCAGCATCGCGACGCCTCTCACGCGCAGCAGTTCGGGGACGAACAGGTGCTCGCCGTGCGCACGGCAGCGTGCGAGCGTCGCATCGAGCCGGGTGCACGCTTCGTCGGCGCGGCCGGTCCGCACGAGGCCCTCCGCGTATGCAACGGTCAACGGCGCGAGCACGCGCCGGAAGCCGCTCGCCTCGACGCGCCGCAATGCGGGCTCGAGCCGGGCGAGGCCCGCGCCGGGATGGCCGGCCTGGATGTCGAACTGGCCGGTCAGGCATTCCGCGTGACTGCGCCAGATGTCGAAACCGTGTGCGTCGGCGGTCGCGCGCAGCGTCGCGAGATAGTCGGAGGTGATGTCGTGATCGCCGTAGCGCAGCGCGATCGGCACGGCGGCCGCGCCGAGCACGACGCACAGCGGGAGGGGCGACGGGTCGCGGCGCGCATGCTCGACCGCTTGCGCGGCGACGCGCATCGCGTGCTCGGGCTCGCCCTGCATCCAGAGCAGGCGGATCAGCATCGTGCGCCCCAGCGTCGCCATGTCGACGCCCAGCGCGGCCTGCGCGCACGGCGGTTCGCCCGCGTCGGCCAGCTCGGCCGTCGCCGCTTCCAGCCGCTCGCGCGCCTGCGCATGCTCGCCGAAGTAATGCAGCGACGTCGCGACCATCGTGTTGGCCAGCAACCGCTGCGACCGGTCGCCGCGCCGCTCGGCCGCCCGCTCGAAGCGCGTCGCGTAGCGCAGTGACTCGTGAATGTCCGACAGCGTCAGCATCGTGTTCCACAGCCCGACGAGCGCGCGCGCGTCGAACGCATCGTCACCGATGTGCGCGGCGAGACCGAGCGTGCGGTCCCACATCGCGGCGGCGGCCAGCGCGTCGCCGTCGGTATGCAGCAGCGCCGACGCGCAGGCCGCCCGCAGCCGCATCTCGCGCGCGGCATCGACCGGGCCCGTGGCGTCCGTGTCCAGCCCGTCGAGTACCTGGCGCGCACGCGCCGTGCACGCGCGCATCCGCGACGGCTCCAGCAGCGCGCGCGCGAGCCGGTCGGGCTCGGGCACGCCCGCGGCTTCGGCGGCGTCCACCGGTTCGTCCACGGCCGGCGCGAGCGCATCGGCAGGCGGCACGTCGGCGAGCAGCGCGGGCGCCGCGGGAGGTGCGCCCGCCCGCTCGCGCTCGTACGCCGCATGGCGCGCGACGATGCGCTCGAACTCGCCCTCGTTGTGCAGTTTTTCCAGCGCGTACGCGCGCGTCGATTCGGTCAGCCGGTAGCGCGCATACGCGCCATCGAACTCGACGGTCACCAGCGATTTCGCCACCAGCTCGCCGAGCACCGCGATCATGTCCGCCGCCGAGGTGCCGGGCTCGGTCGCGACCGCGCGCGCGGCATCGAACGAAAACGGCCCGATGAAGCATCCCATCCGGCGAAACAGCGCGCGCGCGGCCCGGTCGAGCAGCACGTAGCTCCAGTCGAACGTCGCGCGCAGCGTCTGATGACGCGGCAGCGCCGAGCGCAGCCCGCCCGTCAGCAGGTTCAGCCGGTCGTCGAGACGCGACGCGACGACCGCGAGCCCGAGCGTCGCCACGCGCGCCGCCGCCAGTTCGATGGCGAGCGGCAGCCCGTCGAGGCGCCGGCAGATGTCGCCGATCAGCCGCACGCCGGCTTCGTCGACCACGCAATCCGGCGCGGCCGCGCGCACGCGTTCCAGAAACAGCTCGACGGCCGAACAACGGACGATTTCCGCGGCGGACGCGTTACCGTCCGGCACCGCGAGCGGGCTCATGCGCAGCACCGCTTCGGCCGAGATGTGCAGCGGCTCGCGGCTCGTCACGAGCACGCGCAGCGAGCCGGCGCCCGACGTCAGCGTTTCGACGAGGCTCGCCACCAGATCGACGATGTGC
>NZ_JACFYV010000152.1:0-17069 GCF_016759955.1 Burkholderia sp. KCJ3K979 | reverse complement strand
TCTCGTCGGTCAGGTAGGCGCGCAGCGCGGCTTCGTTGCCGCGGTCCTGGCTTTCGGTGCGCAGGCCGACGCGGCGACTCAGGGTCGTGAAGAACGCACCGGACTCGAACTGGTTCAGCGCGTGCTGGATGGCGGCGGTACGGCTCAAATCGGGTCTCCTCGGTCGGGTTCGCCGTGCGCGGGCCGCGCAGGCAACGTGAAGTGCGATCGATTCTAGAAAGCCGATTTTTTTGTCACAATGATCGAATTTCGAACCTTTCTTTGCCGAAAAGGCAAAGCAGCGCGGCCGGATGCGGCGCGGAGACACGACGATGGCGGCTTTCCTGCATGGCCTGGCACTGCGGTATTTCGTCGAGGTGGCGCGTACCGGCTCGATCAGCGACGCGTCCGCGCGGCTGCATGTGGCCGTGTCGGCGATCAGCCGCCAGATCGCGAAGCTGGAGAGCGAGCTCGGCGCGCCGCTGTTCGAGCGCCGGCCGCGCGGGATGGCGTTGTCGGAGGCTGGCGAGCGATTGCTGGCGTTCGCGCAGCGCAGCCTGCTGGAGGCCGAGCACGTGATGAAGGACATCGGCGGGCTCGACGCGCTGCACGGCAGCCTGCTGAAGATCGCGTGCTCGGAAGGGTTCGCGATCGATTTCCTGCCCGGCGTGCTCGCGAGCTTCAAGGCGCGCCACCCGGGCGTCGATTTCATCGTGTGGGTCGTGTCGCCAGCGGACGCGACCCGGCGCGTGCGCGACGGCGATGCGGACATCGCGTTGACCTTCAGCCTCGCGCCGGAGAAGGGCGTGCGTGTCGACCACACCGAGCGCGCGCCGGTCTTTGCGCTGGTCCGCCACGATCACCCGCTCGCGGCGCGCGACGCGGTGTCGCTTGCCGATGTCGCGCGGTACGCGCATGTGCTGCCCGAGGCCGGCACGACGGTGCGCCAGCTGATCGACATCGCGTGCGCGCTCGACGGGCTGCTGCTCGAGCCCGAGCTGACGAGCAACAACACCGCGGCGATGTACGGCTACGCGCGGCGCACGGGCGCGGTGATGTTCACGGGGCTGCTGTCGGTGCGCGACCGTGCCGATGCGGACGGCTTCGCCGTCGTGCCCATGACGAACCCGCAACTGCGCGAACGCAGCATCCAGGTGCAGACGATGGCGGGGCGCGATCTGCCCGCGTCGGTACGCGCATTTCGCGACCACCTGATCGACGCGATGCAGGCCGCCTCGCCGCCGCCGACCGCCGCGCGAGGCTCGGGACGCCGGCCCGTGAGATAATCGTCAATCCGCCTTCCGTGCCCATGCGGCTCCTCGAGCCGCATCGCCCCTGTTCGACGCCAAATTGAAGAACCTGATTGTCACCCTCGATCGCGCCGGCGAGTTCGACGAGATCATCGACGTGCGCACGCCGCTCGAGTTCGCCGAGGACCATATCCCCGGCGCGCTGAACGCGCCCGTGCTCAGCAACGAAGAGCGCGTGCTCGTCGGTACGATGTACCGGCAGGTGTCGCCGTACGAGGCGACGCGTGTCGGCGCGGCAATCGTCGCACGCAACATCGCGCGCCATCTCGACACGACGTTCGCCGACCGGCCGCGCAACTGGCGGCCGCTGATCTACTGCTGGCGCGGCGGCAAGCGCTCAGGCTCGATGACGACCTGGTTCAACCTGATCGGCTGGAAGGCGCGCCAGCTCGACGGTGGCTACAAGGCGTACCGCCAGTCGGTATGCGCGACGCTCGACTCGCTGCCGACACGCTTTCGCTACATCGCGCTCGTCGGCCATACGGGCTGCGGCAAGACGCGCCTGCTGAACGCGCTGCGCGACGTGGGTGCGCAGACGCTCGATCTGGAAGCGCTCGCGTGCCATCGTGGCTCGCTGCTCGGCGCGCTGCCGGGCAAGCCGCAACCGGCGCAGAAGGGGTTCGATTCGGGGCTCGTGGAGGCGCTCGGGCGTTTCGACCCTCAATGGCCGGTATTCGTGGAGTCGGAAAGCCGCAGGATCGGGCTCGTGCAGCTGCCGATCGCGCTGATCGAAGCGTTTCACGCGGGCCCATGGGTGCAGGTCGAAGCGGCCCACGACGAGCGGATCGCGTTCCTGCTCGACGATTACGCGCACCTGTTCGACGAGCCGGATGCGTTCAAGGCACAGCTTCATCGGCTGATCGGCCTGCACAGCCGCGAAGAGGTGACGCGCTGGAAGGGGCTGATCGATGCCGGCGCGCGGGCCGATTTGTTCGCCGAACTGATCGACAGGCATTACGATCCCGCCTACGCGCGCACTTACCGCGCGACGTACAACAAGCCGAACCGGGCGCTGACCTTCACGTTCCGGCCCAACGCGGCCGACGTGCGCGATCAGGCGCGCCTGCTGCTGGCCGAACTTGCGCAAGCCGGGTTGCCCGCATCGGCCGCGCTCGCCGCCGGCACGACATCCGAAACCGACAAAGATCCATCAACGACCACCACACGATGACGACCACACGCACTCAACCGAATCCGGCCCTCGGCTGGATGACCTTCCTGCTGATCGCGGTCGCGGGACTGTTCTATGTGAAATGGTTCCCGTACTACAACAAGGCGTTCGTTGCCGCCGAGCACCATTCGATCGGCCAGTCGATCCTGATGGGCACGTCGGCAGCCGCGCCCGAGCCGTCGCTGAAGGCGGCGCTCGACTACGCGTGGGCATACGGCAAGGCGATCTGGCAGGCGATGGTGCTCGGCCTGTTGCTCGGCTCGGCCGTACAGGCGCTGCTGCCCGCGCACTGGGTGGCGCGCGTGCTCGGCCGCACGGGGTTCGGCAGCGTCGCCGCGGGCGGGCTGCTGTCGCTGCCCGGGATGATGTGCACGTGCTGCGCGGCGCCGGTCGTCGCGGGCCTGCGGGCGCGCCACGCGTCGCCGGGCGGCGCGGTCGCGTTCTGGCTCGGCAACACGGTGCTGAACCCGGCGGCGCTGGTGTTCATGGGCTTCGTACTCGGCTGGCACTGGAGCGCGCTGCGCCTCGTGCTCGGCATCGCGATGGTGTTCGGGATCGGCTACCTGCTGAACCGCATCGCGCGTCCCGAAGACCGCAGCATCGACGATGCGCAGCTTGCCGCGCTGGCAGCCGAGCAGGCCGCGGCCGGCAATCCGTTCGTCCGCTGGATGAAGCTGCTCGCGCGCATGGCCGTGCGGCTCGTGCCCGAATACATCGTGCTGGTGCTGCTGCTCGGCGCCGCGCGCGCGTGGCTGTTCCCGCATATCGGCCCGGACATCGGCAATCACCTCGGCTGGATCGTCGCATTCGCGGTCGCGGGCATGCTGTTCGTGATCCCGACGGCCGGCGAGGTGCCGATCATCCAGGCGATGCTGTCGCTCGGCATGGGCGTCGGTCCGGCCGCCGCGCTGCTGATGACGCTGCCGCCGATCAGCGTGCCGTCGCTGGCGATGCTCGCGCGTTCGTTCAAGCCTTACATGCTGGCGATCGTCGCGACGCTCGTCGTCGTATTCGGGATCGTGAGCGGCTTGCTCGCGATCGCGTTCGGGTTCTGACAACGCGGGCGACACGCCGGCCCGGCGCAATCGTCGCATTCGTATTCATCCGGCGCCGCCGCTTCACGTGTGCGGCGCCCTTTACAAGAAGCAAACAGGAAAACGCATGACCCAACCGAAGATTCATCCTCGACTCGAAAAGGCGCTGACGCGCGGCGATCTCGCGATCCGCCAGGCCAATTCCGCGCGGGCGACTGCCGTGCTGCAAGCACTCGGCACGATGATCATCGAGGCCTCCGCAACGATCGGTGTCGAGGCCAGCATCGACATTCCGCAAGGCGATCGCATTTACGATCCGGTCAACGGACTGTGGCCGCAGAAGATGCTGGTGTCGTTCGACGGCCCCGTGGACGAAGCCGACAAGGAAGAACTGCGCACGGTCTATCTGGTGGCCGACGATCCGGGCACGCAGTTCCGTGTGGAATGGCATCGCGCGGACGGCAAGCTCGGCCGCCAGGAAGGCGGTCCGCTCGCGACCGTCGCGTTCCTGACCGACGTCGAAATTCCGTGGAGCGACGACGACGAGTAACGTCGTCGCATGAAGCCGGCGCCCGGTGTCCGGCGCGCCGGCCGTCAGCGCATCATCCGCCGCCGGAACAGCCACGCGGACAGCAGGAATCCGCCGATCGCATAGCCGGCGAGCACCGCGACGTGCAGCGCGATGTCGGTCGCCGGCCGGCCGAGCATCGCGGGCCGGATCAGTTCGACCGCATTCGCGAGCGGTAGCGCCTGCGCTGCATGCTGCGCAATCGGCGGCAACTGCGTGATCGGGAAGAACACGCCCGACAGCAGCAGCATCGGCGTCAGCACGAGCGTCTGATAAAACATGAAGAAATCGTAGGACGGTGCGAGCGCCGTGACGATCATCGCGATGCTGGCGAACGCGAGGCCGGCCAGCGCGATCACCGGCAGCGCGGCCAGCATCGACGGAAACTGCGCATAGCCGAGCCCGCCCGCGACGAGCATGATCGCGCCGCCCGACAGCAGCGCCTTGCTGGCCGCCCACACGATCTCGCCGAGCACGATGTCGCCGAGCGCGAGCGGCGTATGCATGATCGCTTCCCACGTGCGCTGCACATGCATCCGCGAGAATCCCGAATACATCGACTCGAAGCTCGCGGACATCATCACGCTCGAGCCGACCGTGCCGGCCGCGAGGAACGCGATATACGACACGCCGTCGACATGGCCGAGCATCAGCCCGAGCCCGAAACCCAGCCCGAACAGATAGATCATCGGATCGGCGAGATTGCCGAACATCGATGCGAGCGCGAGCTTGCGCCACACGAGATAGTTGCGCCGCCAGACGGCGACCCAGTTGCTTGCGTTCGCCGGCATCGCGATCGCGAAGCGCGACTCGCGCGGCGGGGCCGACGGCGTGGTGGCGGAATAGTTGCGAACGTCCATGGTCGATCAGTCCTGCATCTCGCGGCCCGTGAGCCGCAGGAACACATCCTCCAGATTGGCCGGGCGGTGCAGATAGCGCAACCCCGGGCGGCCCTTGAGTCGTGCGGTGAGCGGTTCGGGATCGATCACATAGCAGAACAGTGTCTCGCCGCTGATCTCGGTGTGCTTCGCGAATGCCGACAATTCGTCGCGCAGCGCGGCCGGATCGGGCCCGTAGATCTCGATCACGTCGCAGCCGATCTCCGATTCGATCAGGGCGTGCGGCGCGCCTTCGGCGATCTTGCGGCCTTCCTCGATCACGCACAGCCGATCGCACAGGCGCTCGGCTTCCTCCATGAAATGCGTGGTGATCAGGATCGTCTTGCCGCGCGCGAGCAGCGAACGCAGCCGTTCCCACATCAGGTGCCGCGCCTGCGGATCGAGGCCGGTCGTGGGCTCGTCGAGCACCAGCACATCGGGATCGTTGACGAGCGCGCGGGCGAGCGTGAGGCGGCGTTTCATGCCGCCCGACAACTCGCCGACCTTCGCATCGGCCTTGTTTTCCAGCTTCGCGAATTCGAGTAGCGACGGGACGAGCGCGCGGGCCGCCTGCGCCGACATCCCGAAATAGCGGCTGAACACGAGCAGGTTCTCGCGCACGGTGAAGTCGGGGTCGAGGTTGTCGAACTGCGGGACGACGCCGACCCGCCGGCGGGCATGTCGCGCACGCGATGGAACCGGTTCGCCGCACAGCGCAATGGTGCCTGCATCGGGATGCGCGAGGCCGAGCAGCATCTTCAGCGTCGTGGTCTTGCCGGCGCCGTTCGGCCCGAGCAGGCCATAGCATTCGCCGACCTTCACGTTGAAGGACAGACCGTTGACGACGAGCTTGTCGCCATAGCGCTTTTCGACGTTGCGGAAATCGATCGGTGCGACGGACATGGGCGTGTTGTCGTTTCAAGCGGGCGCATTCTGCTGCCCGGTGCGTGGCCGGTTTGCGAACGGATCGGGCGCAGGGGTGTCACACGGGTATGACCGAAGCGCACGACGCCGGCGCGCGGTGGCCCGCTGGAGGTCGAGCGGGCCATTCTAGTGCATTGGCCGCATTGCTTCAGGGCATGTCTGCCCGGTGTGATGCAATTGCGCACCGATCGTGCACCGCATCATCGCGCACGCGCCGCGCGGGGCGAATCAGCGTTTTCCATCCCTTGCGTCTTGAATTGCGGCGCACCATGATGAATGCGTAGGCTCGTTGTCGCGATAGGGAGGCTTCATGGCTAGCTACAACAAGATTTTGCTGTGTTACGACGGCACGCTCGAAGGGCGCAAGGCGCTGCGTTACGGGGCCAATCTCGCAATGGACCTGAAGGCCGAAACGCATTTGCTGTCGGTCGTCGACATGCGCTCGAGCATTGCGCAAAGTGCAGGTTTGCTGACCGATGTCGCATGCGGACGCTTCGAGGAAACGGCGCGCGAAATCCTGCAGGAAGGCGTGAACTGGCTGCGCGAGCGCGGCGTGCAGGCCGAAGGCCATTTCGCGTTCGGTTATCCGATCGACGAAATCGCGAATCTCGCGTCGGAGCTGAAGGTCGACCTCGTCGTCGTCGGCCACCGGTGCCGCAGCGGATTGTCGAGATGGTGGATGGGGTCGGGCAATACGCAACTGCTCGATCGCGTGAACTGCAGCATCCTGGTGGCGTGTTCGTCGGCGGAAGAGCAGAAGGCCGAAATTGCGCGCGAGCGCGAAGCGGCCATCGCGAACGGCCAATGATCTAAAAGCTGGGGGACCGCCTGACCGGCAATGCGTGCCGGTCAGGCATCGCACTGCATCGGCAGTGCGCACGTCGAGCACGACCTGCTATGCATGCAGGTCGATCCCCGACAATTTCCACGAGAACAGCCCGAAGCGGTGGAAGATCGCCGCATAGCGCGTGCCATCGGCGCTGCGCTGGTACGTCACGACGAATTCATCGATATTTCGGTAGCCCGCGCTAGTTTGCTGCTGGCGCGGCGCTGGCGTTGCTTCGCTCGGGCTGGCCGGTGCGGCGGGCGCCGGTGCCGGCGACGATGCCGCCGAAGCGGCCGCGTTGTCGCCCGGTACGCCGGCGCTTGCCTGCGCTGGATTGGCGGGCGGTGCGGCAGGCGGGTTGCCGGGAGCATTGCCTGCTGGCGGTTGGTTCGACCACTCAGGCGGACGCTCGCCCGGATTGCCGCGCGGCGGCAATCCGCTCATCAGCGCAGCGACGCCTTCCGGGGTCGCGTAAGCATCGACCAGCGGGCCGATCAGCGCGGACCCGATCAGTGCGCCGATCACCGCGAACGGATTGTCCTTCTTCACTGCGTCGATCCGGCGCATCAGCTCTTCCGTGACCTGCTGCTTCAGGCTGATGCGCAGCGACGGAAAGTCGACGTACTCGCTGATCGCCTGCGCATCGCGCGCATCGATCGCCGATTTCAGGCGACCGAGCGCGACATACGGCGACGCGTATGCATAGCCGAGCGTCGCAAGGACGGCGACGACCAGCGCGACGATCAGGAGGGGCTTGAGTCGCCATGCGCGGCGCGACGATCCAGTCACGTTGCCTCCGGTGCGGGAAGGTTCCGCAATCAGAGACCGCCCGGCGTGGCCGATCGTTCCTCTGCGATGCAGTGATCGATCATCCGGCACACGGCATCGATCGTGCCCACCATGATCAGGCGCGACCGGCCGTGATAGACGCGCACCGGCGCGCGGCGCGCGGGTTCCGCGTGATTCAGACCGGCGTTCAGCGAGACCCGCGCGAACGCGGGGAGCGCTGACGGCAGCAGGGACGCCTGCCGTTCGACTGCGACTTCTTCTTGCACTGGCGCCGCCGCGGACAGCGGTGCGCAGGGCGTGCGGCCGCGCAGATGACGCAGGCGACCGAATTGACGGAAAGGCAGCAGACGGGCAAGGCGTTCCATGATGTTCTCCTGGAGAGACGGAATGTCAGAGTTCGCCCGAGCGGATCAGCCCGACGGCGATGCCTTCCAGCGCGAAATCCGCGCTGCCGGCCTTGACGAAGATGTTTTCGTAATCCGGGTTCTCCGCGATCAGCTCGAGGCCGCCGGGCCGGCGCATCAGCCGCTTGACCGTGACGTCGTCGCCGAGACGCGCGACGATGATCTGGCCGTCCTTCGCTTCCGTGCGCTTCTGCACGGCGAGGAGGTCGCCGTCGAGAATGCCGGCGTCGCGCATCGACAGGCCGCGCACCTTCAACAGGTAGTCGGGCTTGCTGGTGAACAGCGCGGGATCGCACGCGTAGTGCTGCGAGATGTGTTCCTGCGCAAGGATCGGGCTACCGGCCGCGACGCGGCCGACGAGCGGCAGCGACAGTTGCATCAGGCCGGCATGCGGCAGCGTGAACTGGTGGGGGGCGTCGTCGATGCCGAGCAGCCGGATGCCGCGCGATGCGCCGGCGGCCAGCTCGATCACGCCCTTGCGAGCCAGCGCGCGCAGGTGCTCCTCGGCCGCATTCGGCGAGCTGAAGCCCAGTTCGGCCGCGATCTCGGCACGGGTGGGCGGGAATCCGGAGCGCTCGATCGCGCGACGGATCAAGTCGAACACTTGCTGCTGACGGGCGGTGAGTTTGGTCATGGCTCAACTGTATGGATAGACAGTGAGCTGTATTTTTATACAGTACTTGGCGAATTTCAAGTGTTACTTGAGGTTCGACGCGATCGCGGCGGTTCCGGCGCGATTTCGCGACGCCCGGACGCCGGTTCGTCCGCCGCAACCGTCCATCCCGTCTGCGTTAGCACTTTTGAGTATTAAAAAATAAGGAACGATTATTTTTAATCATGTAACCCGTTCGATAGACTGGCCCGACATCGCAATACCGACAACACTGGAGAACCAAGGATGGCGAAGCGCAATACGGGGCTGGTGGGCGGAGTGGGCCGCCTGATCGCAACACTCGCGCTGGGCGCGGCGGCGGCGCTGGGCGTCGCGACGCATGCCCAGGCCGATACGACCTTCCTGAACGTGTCGTACGACCCGACGCGCGAGCTGTATCAGGATTTCAACCAGGCGTTCGGCAAGGAGTGGAAGGCGAAGACGGGCGAAACCGTCAACTTCAAGCAGTCGCACGGCGGCTCGGGCGCGCAGGCGCGCTCGGTGCTCGACGGCCTGCAGGCCGACGTCGTCACGCTGGCGCTGGCGTACGACATCGACGCGCTCGCGAACAAGGGGCTCGTGAACAAGGATTGGCAGAAGCGCCTGCCCGACAACGCATCGCCGTACACGTCGACGATCGTGTTCCTGGTGCGCAAGGGCAACCCGAAGGGGATCAAGGACTGGGACGACCTGACCAAGCCGGGCATCTCGATCGTCACGCCGAACCCGAAGACCTCGGGCGGCGCACGCTGGAACTACCTGGCCGCATGGGCCTACGCGCAGCACAAGCCGGGCGGCAACGAGCAGACGGCGAAGGAATTCGTCACGAAGCTCTACAAGAACGCAGGCGTGCTCGATTCGGGCGCGCGGGGCGCGACGACGAGCTTCGTGCAGCGCGGGATCGGCGACGTGCTGATCGCCTGGGAAAACGAGGCGTTCCTGTCGGTCAAGGAATTCGGCACCGACAAGTTCGAGATCGTCGTGCCGTCGGTGAGCATCCTGGCCGAGCCGCCCGTCGCGGTGGTCGACAAGGTGGTCGACAAGAAGGGCACACGCAAGCTGGCCGAGGCCTACCTGAACTACCTGTACAGCCCGCAGGGCCAGGAAATCGCGGCGCGCAACTACTACCGGCCGCGTTCGAAGAACGTGCCGGCGGAGCTGACCAAGCAGTTCCCGAAGCTGAAGCTGTACACGGTCGACGACACGTTCGGCGGCTGGACGAATGCGCAGAAGACGCATTTCGCGGACGGCGGCGTGTTCGATTCGATCTACAAGCCGCAGTAACGCCATAACGACAAGCGGCGCGCCACGACAGCGCGCCGCACCCCCGACGGGCCGCCGGCGCGATTCACTGCGCCGGCGTTTGCGTCGGACCCGTGAGCAGCATCGACCCAGCAAGAGCATCCGATGACGACGTACACCTTTCGCAAGCCGAGCGCGCTGCCCGGTTTCGGCGTGACACTCGGCATCACGGTGGCCTATTTGAGCCTCGTGGTGCTGATTCCGCTCGCCGCCACGTTCCTGAAGACCGCGACGCTGTCGTGGGACCAGTTCGTCACCGCCGTCACGTCGCCGCGCGTGCTCGCGTCGTACCGGCTGACGTTCTCGGCCGCGCTCGGCGGCGCGCTGATCAATGCCGTGTTCGGCTTCCTCGTCGCATGGGTGCTGGTGCGCTACACGTTCCCGTTCAAGCGTCTCGTCGACGCGGTCGTCGACCTGCCGTTCGCGCTGCCGACGTCGGTGGCCGGCATCTCGCTCGCGGCCGTCTACGCGACCAACGGCTGGGTCGGCCAGTATCTGGCGCCGCTCGGCATCAAGATCGCGTTTACGCCGGCCGGCGTGCTGGTCGCGCTGACCTTCATCGGGCTGCCGTTCGTCGTGCGCACCGTGCAGCCGGTGCTCGAGGATTTCGAGCGCGAGCAGGAAGAAGCCGCCGCGTGCCTCGGCGCGTCGCGCTGGCTGACGTTCCGCCGCGTCGTGCTGCCGGCCGTGCTGCCGGCGCTGCTCACCGGTTTCGCGCTCGCGTTCGCGCGCGCGCTCGGCGAATACGGCTCGGTGATCTTCATCGCCGGCAACGTGCCGATGAAATCCGAGATCACGTCGCTGCTGATCATCACGAAGCTCGAGCAGTACGACTACGCGGGCGCGACCGCGCTGGCGGTCGTGATGCTGGTCGTGTCGTTCCTGATGCTGCTGCTGATCAACACGCTGCAGTGGTATCTGCAGCGTCGTACGAGCAAGGGCGCGAGCGGTCCGGCGCCCGCCACCGTCACCGCCGCTGCTGCCGCCGTAGGAGGCCAGTAATGACCCAGGAGGCCACCGTCGTGCTGAAAACCCCGTCGCCGGCCGCGCGTACCGCGAAGCGGCTCGACCCCGTCAGCGAGTCGCGCGTCGTGCGCTGGCTGCTCACGGGCATCGCGCTGGCGTTCCTCGCGTTCTTCCTCGTCGTGCCGCTCGCCGCGGTGTTCGTCGAGGCGCTGCGCAAGGGCATCGGCTTCTATCTTGAATCACTGGCCGATCCCGACGCGTGGTCGGCGATCAAGCTGACGCTGACCGTCGCCGTGATCGCCGTGCCGCTGAACCTCGTGTTCGGCGTGTGCGCATCGTGGGCGATCGCGAAGTTCGAATTCCGCGGCAAGGCGCTGCTGACGACGCTGATCGACCTGCCGTTCTCGGTGTCGCCGGTGATCTCGGGCCTCGTGTACGTGCTGCTGTTCGGCGCGCAGGGCTGGTTCGGGCCGTGGCTGCAGGATCACGACGTGCAGATCATCTTCGCGGTGCCGGGCATCGTGCTCGCGACGATCTTCGTCACGTTCCCGTTCGTCGCGCGCGAGCTGATCCCGCTGATGCAGGCGCAAGGCACCGACGAGGAAGAAGCCGCGCGCGTGCTCGGCGCGTCGGGCTGGCAGATCTTCCGCCGCGTGACGCTGCCGAACGTGAAGTGGGGCCTGCTGTACGGCGTGATCCTGTGCAATGCGCGCGCGATGGGCGAGTTCGGCGCGGTATCGGTCGTGTCCGGCCATATCCGCGGCGTGACCGACACGATGCCGCTGCACGTGGAGATCCTGTACAACGAATACAACTTCGCGGCGGCGTTCGCGGTGGCGTCGGTGCTGGCGCTGCTCGCGCTCGTCACGCTCGCGCTGAAGCTGATCGCCGAGCGTCATCTGGCGGCCGAACTGGCCGACGCGCACGACGCCGTTCCCGCACATGCCGGCCCTGTCGGCGCCGTTTCGTCGAAATCGTAAAGAGGCAACCAGAATGGGTATCACCGTCCGTAACCTTCAGAAGCGCTTCGGCGATTTCACGGCGCTCGACAACGTCTCGCTCGACTTCCCGCCCGGCGAACTGGTCGCGCTGCTCGGGCCGTCCGGCTGCGGCAAGACCACGCTGTTGCGCGTGATCGCGGGCCTCGAGCACGCGGACGCCGGCCAGGTCGTGCTGCAGGGGCTCGACGTCGCGTCGGTCGGCGCGCGTGACCGCCAGGTTGGCTTCGTGTTCCAGCACTACGCGCTGTTCCGCCACATGACGGTGTTCGAGAACGTCGCGTTCGGGCTGCGCGTGAAGCCGCGCCGCGAGCGGCCGTCGGAAGCCGCGATTCGCGAGAAGGTGCACGAACTGCTCAAGCTCGTGCAGCTCGACTGGCTCGCGCAGCGCTATCCGTCCGAGCTGTCGGGCGGCCAGCGCCAGCGCATCGCGCTGGCCCGCGCGCTCGCGGTCGAGCCGAAGGTGCTGCTGCTCGACGAACCGTTCGGCGCGCTCGACGCGAAGGTCCGCAAGGAACTGCGCGGCTGGCTGCGTCGCCTGCACGACGACCTGCACATCTCGACGATCTTCGTCACGCACGACCAGGAAGAGGCGCTCGAAGTGGCCGATCGCATCGTCGTGCTGAATCGCGGCCACGTCGAGCAGGTCGGCAGCCCGCAGGATGTCTACGATCATCCGCAAAGCGCGTTCGTGTACGAGTTCCTCGGTGCGGCGAACCGGTTGCCGGGCACGGTCGCCGGGCGCGGCTTCGTCGCCGAGGGCGCGGCTGCGCCGATCGAGGTCGACGCCGATTTCGCGGGCCCCGCGAACGCTTACGTACGGCCGCACGATCTGCAGCTGTGGCCGGCGGGCGAAGGGCATCGCGACGGCATCGCGGTGGACGTGCGGCGCGTGATTCCGCTCGGCGGTTCGGTGCGCGTGGAGCTCGAGGCGCGCGCGGGCGGCGCGCTCGAGGCGGAACTCGACCGCGACGCATGGCGGGCGCTGTCGCTGCAGGTCGGCGACGGCGCAACGGCCGTGCCGCGCGCCGTGCGGGTATTTCCCGCGCGTTGACGAGACAAAGCAGGGCAGAGGGCGGGTTTCGCTCCGATTGAACAATCAAACAACGACAGCCTAAGAGGCATACCCATGAATTTTCAGCAATTGCGGTTCGTGCGCGAAGCGGTGCGCCAGAACATGAACCTGACGGAAGTCGCGAACGTGCTGTACACGTCGCAGTCGGGCGTGTCGAAACAGATCAAGGATCTGGAAGATGAGCTGGGCGTCGACATCTTCATTCGGCGCGGCAAGCGGCTGACGGGGCTCACGGAGCCCGGCAAGGCGGTGCATCAGCTGATCGAGCGGATGCTGCTCGACGCCGAGAACCTGCGCCGCGTCGCGCGCCAGTTCGCCGATCAGGACAGCGGCCATCTCGTCGTCGCGACGACGCACACGCAGGCGCGCTACGCGTTGCCGAAGGTGATCCGGCAGTTCACCGACGTGTTCCCGAAGGTGCATCTCGCGCTGCGCCAGGGCAGCCCGCAGCAGATCGCGCAGATGATCCTGAACGGCGAGGCCGATCTGGGCATCTCGACCGAGGCGCTCGACCGCTATCCGGACATCGTGACGTTCCCGTGCTATTCGTGGCACCACACGGTCGTCGTGCCGAAGGGCCATCCGCTCGTCGGCCGCGCGAACCTGACGCTCGAGGAAATCGCCGAGTACCCGATCATCACGTACGACCAGGACTTCACGGGCCGCTCGCACATCGACCAGGCGTTCACGCAGGCGGGCGCCGTGCCCGACGTCGTGCTGACCGCGATCGACGCGGACGTGATCAAGACTTACGTCGAACTCGGGATGGGGATCGGCGTGGTCGCGGCGATGGCTTACGATCCGCAGCGAGACACGGGGCTCGTCGCGCTCGATACGCAACACCTGTTCGAGGCGAGCACGACGCGGGTCGGGCTGCGCAAGGGTGCGTTCCTGCGTGCGTATGCGTACCGACTGATCGAAATGTTCGCGCCGCACCTGAACGAAGCGGAAATCGCGGGGCTGTTGCGCGAAGCCGTTTGACCGGTGTACTTCGCGCGCCGTCCGGGCCATTGCCGCGGATGGCGCGACTTGCAGCACGTGTGCGTTGCCGCATACGGCACCGGGCGGCGGCAGGGGATTGCCGCCATCACGGCTGAAGCATCCGCCGAGCGATAACACGCAAGGTGCGTCGCGTCAGGTGACGATCGCCGATGTTTTCAGCCAACAGAAAAACAAGAACAACCTGCGACGCCGAACCTCGGCGCGAAACGCACAATCGGCAGTCGTCCTCGTTCACAAGGCTGCGCGTTCAAATCACCGGTTCCGTCACAGTCGACGACATATCGCGACGGCGAACGAGGCCGGGCTTCGTGCCGATCGTCGACGCGATCACGCTATCCGGCACGACCCGCTCATCACCGGCAAGCCTGCTACGAAGCACTTCGACGATCCGCCGTCGGCGTTGCGAGTGTCGTGTTTGCGCGTCGTGAAGCGCGCTCGCGCGCTCCGAATAAACCCTTAAATATTGATCAGACAGGTTGCGCGCCGAAGCGAATCGGTACAGCATAGCCTTCACTCCGCCGGCGTCCCGCCGGCGGTGGCGCGTCGACGACAGCACGCGCCAGGCAGTCGGCCGTCTGCCTCGCTTCCATTCCGTGGTACCGACAGCAGCATCGATGGCCATTGCCCGGGTAGTGTGGCGCAAACGTTTGCTTACATTAAAACAACAGTCGAATAACAATCCGGCCTTCGGGCCAGTCGCCAGGAGATGTGTATGAATGTCCGCTTTCGCCGTCGCTTCCTGACCGCCGCGCTCGCCGCCGTCGCGGTGGCCGCCGCACCGGCCGTCCACGCGCAATCCGCGGCCAAGCCGAAGGTCGCGCTCGTGATGAAGTCGCTCGCCAACGAGTTCTTCCTGACCATGGAAACGGGCGCGAAGGAATACCAGAAACACAACGCGAACCAGTTCGACCTGATCACCAACGGCATCAAGGACGAGACCGACACCGCGAACCAGATCCGCATCGTCGAGCAGATGATCGTCTCGAAGGTCGATGCGATCGTGCTCGCGCCGGCCGATTCGAAGGCGCTCGTGCCGGTCGTGAAGAAGGCCGTGGACGCCGGCATCGTCGTCGTGAACATCGACAACCGGCTCGATCCCGACGTGCTGAAGTCGAAGAACCTGAACGTGCCGTTCGTCGGCCCGGACAATCGCAAAGGCGCGCGCAAGATCGGCGATTACCTCGCGAAGCGGCTGAAGGCGGGCGACCAGGTCGGCATCGTCGAAGGCGTGTCGACGACGACCAACGCGCAGCAGCGCACGGCCGGCTTCCAGGACGCGATGAAGGCGGGCGGGATGAAGGTCGTGTCGGTGCAGTCGGGCGAATGGGAGATCGACAAGGGCAATGCGGTGGCCGCCGCGATGCTCAACGAATACCCGAACCTGAAGGCGCTGCTGTGCGGCAACGACAACATGGCAATCGGCGCCGTGTCGGCCGTGCGCGCAGCCGGCAAGCAGGGCAAGGTGCTCGTGGTCGGCTACGACAACATCAACGCGATCAAGCCGATGCTGAAGGACGGCCGCGTGCTCGCGACCGCCGACCAGTACGCGGCGAAGCAGGCCGTGTTCGGCATCGACACCGCGCTCAAGGCGATCGCCGAGCATCGCAAGCAGGCCGACATGTCCGGCGTGGTCGAGACGCCGGTGGATCTCGTGACGAAGTAACGCCGCACCGGTCCGGCCGCCGCCCTCAAGAATCCGGCGCGGCGGCCGTTATCCGGTGTGAGCGCGATCACGGCCACTGCATGCACATGCACTAGTGAGCGTCATACCCGCGCGCCCCGTGCGCGCGGCCGCAACCAGGATCGCGATGGAACCGACCTTCCAACCCTCCCGTTCAGCCCATCCAGTGCTGTCCGTATCCGGCATCGGCAAGACCTATGCCGAACCCGTGCTCGCCGACGTCACGCTGACGCTCGACGCGGGCCAGGCGCTCGCGCTGACGGGCGAGAACGGCGCCGGCAAGAGCACGTTGTCGAAAATCATCGGCGGGCTCGTCGACCCGACCACCGGCACGATGCAACTCGGTGGCGAGGCGTACGCGCCGGCGAGCCGCACGCAGGCCGAGGCGCTCGGCGTGCGCATGGTGATGCAGGAGCTGAACCTGCTGCCGACGCTGAGCGTCGCCGAAAACCTGTTCCTGAACCGCCTGCCGCGGCGCTTCGGGATCATCGATCGCGCGCGGCTGCGCGACGACGCGCGTGCCGCGATGGCGCAGGTCGGGCTCGATGCGGTCGACCCCGATACGCCGGTCGGCGCGCTCGGCATCGGCCATCAGCAGATGGTCGAGATCGCGCGCAACCTGATCGGCGACTGCCGCGTGCTGATTCTCGACGAACCGACCGCGATGCTGACCGCGCGCGAAGTCGAGCTGCTGTTCGAGCAGATCGACCGGCTGAAGGCGCGCGGCGTCGCGATCGTCTACATCTCGCACCGGCTCGAAGAGCTCGCGCGCGTCGCCGAGCGCGTCGCGGTGCTGCGCGACGGCCGGCTCGTGCACGCCGGGGACATGGCGGCGACGACGTCCGACGGGCTCGTCACGCTGATGGTCGGGCGCGAGGTCGGCGAACACATCGATCTCGGCGAGCGCCGCTTCGGCGCGCCGCGGCTTGCGGTCTCGGGCCTCACGCGCGGCACGGCGGTGCGCGACGTGTCGCTCGAGGTGCGCGCGGGCGAGATCTTCGGCATCTCGGGGCTGATCGGCGCGGGACGCACCGAACTGCTGCGGCTGATCTACGGCGCCGATACGCCGGATGCCGGAACGATCGCGGTCGGCCAGCCGCTGAAGCCGGCGCGCATCGCGTCGCCGGTCGACGCGGTGAAGCTGGGCATCGCGCTGATCACCGAGGATCGCAAGGGCGAAGGGCTGCTGCTGTCGCAGTCGATCACCGCGAACGTGTCGCTCGGCCAGCTCGACCGGCTCGCGCGCGGCGGCATCGTCGATGCCGCACGCGAAACGGCGCTCGCCGAGCAGCAGATCGATGCGCTGCGAATCCGTACGCACGGGGCGGCGCAGCCCGTCGGCGAACTGTCGGGCGGAAACCAGCAGAAGGTCGTGATCGGCCGCTGGCTTGCGCGCGACATGGGCGTGCTGCTGTTCGACGAGCCGACGCGCGGGATCGACGTCGGCGCCAAATTCGAGATCTACACTTTGATGGGCGCGCTCGCGCGCGAAGGCCGCGCGCTGGTGGTC
>NZ_JACFYV010000151.1:0-17083 GCF_016759955.1 Burkholderia sp. KCJ3K979 | reverse complement strand
CGCCCCGACCACCCCGCCCGCGTCGTCCGGCGGCAATGCATGCACGTCGCAGCAGGCCGCCGTGCAGATGGCCGCGCAGACCGCGCCGGCCGAGCCGCCGGTCGATCACCTCATCGTCAAGCTGAAAACGCTGACGGCCACGCGCGCGATGGCGGCCATCGACAACGGCTCGCGATTCGACGCGGTGATCCAGCGCGCGATGACGCGCTGGACGGCGCCGGTGACCGGCAGCGCACGCGCGTACGCGAGCACGGTCGCGCAAACGCCGGTGAACGTGCAGGTCGAGCGCACGATCTCGAACGGCGCGGCCGTGCTGTCGCTCGGCCAGCGCATGGACGCCACCGATGCCGCCGCGCTCGCGCAGGCGTTCGCGGCGGACAGCGACGTGGACTACGCGGAACCGGATCACCCGATGCAGATCCGCGACACGCCGAGCGACCCGCTCTACAACCAGCAGTGGTACCTGTCCGACCCGGCCGCCGGCATCGACCTGCCGCCCGCATGGAACGTCACCAAGGGGTCGCCGACCGTCGTCACCGCCGTGCTCGACACCGGCTACCGGCCGCACGGCGACCTCGTCGGCAATCTGATCCAGCAAGGCTACAGCTTCATCAGCAACGTCAACACCAGCAACAACGGCCTGACGCGCGGCCCGGACGCCACCGATCCGGGCGACTGGGTCACGCAGCAGGAACTCGACAACGCCAACGGCCCGTACTATCACTGCGCCAGCCAGCCGAGCAACAGCAGCTGGCACGGCACGCGCGTGATGGGCGTGATCGGCGCGACCGCCAACAACGGCACCGGCGTCGCCGGCGTCTCGTGGCTCAGCCGGATCCTGCCGGTGCGCGTGCTCGGCAAGTGCGGCGGCGTGACGAGCGACATCGCCGACGGCATGCGCTGGGCAGCCGGCATTCCCGTCAATGGCGTGCCGAACAATCCGAACCCCGCGAAGATCATCAACCTGAGCCTCGGCGGGGTCGGCGCATGCAGCACGACGTTCCAGCAGGCGATCGACGACGTGACCGCGAAAGGCGTGACGGTGGTCGTCGCGGCCGGCAACGACGGCCTGTCGACCGGGCTCGACCAGCCCGCGAACTGCCGCGGCGTGATCACCGTCGGCGCGACCGACGCGACGGGCCGCCGCGCATCGTTCAGCAACTTCGGCGCCGATGTCGCGCTGAGCGCACCGGGCGTCAACGTCCTGTCGACGTCGAACACCGGCACGACGACGCCGGGCTCGGACACCTATGGCCCCGCGAACGGCACCAGCCTCGCGGCGCCGCAGGTGACGGGCGTCGCCGCGCTGATGCTGTCGGTGAACGGCAACCTCACGCCCGCGCAGATCCTGCAGAAGCTGCAAGGCGGCACGCGCGCGGCGAAGCTGGCTGCCGGCACGTCGTGCACCGCGCTGCCGGCAGGCTCGGGCATCCTCGATGCGGGGGCCGCCGTCGCGACCGCGAACCAGTAACCGGCACCTCGTTCGACGCGGCCGCGCCCCTGCCGACATCGCAGGCGCGCGGCCGTTTCATGACGGGCGATCGAGCGCGACTGCACGCGCGCGCCGCCTCGATCACGCATCTCGAAATAACGCCTGACAAAAGGGTTGACGCTTCGCACAGCGAGCCATTACCATCGCCCCCGTCTAGTTACATGGAGTGTTCTGTGAACACCGATGCGAGTTGTAGTTGGTCCCTGGCCAACTTGACTGCTGCCTGAGGAAAACGCGCAGAGCCTCGTCTTCTGCCGCATCCCGGGAAGCAGGATGCGGCGCCCTTCCGGCCTGACCACGGGCCAGATCTCCCGCCGAATTTTCGATATTGTCGAATGCACGCGACGCGCCGTCGCGCGTGTGCGTTCGTGTTGCGCGCGGCGCCAGCCGCGTGCGCTCTCCGTTCGCGTGCCGTCCGGCCGCGCGCCTCGTTGCACGCGCCGCCGCCGATCGCCCGCGCCGATTCTCCGCAACCGACAGGAGTGCAGATGAACTCAGACGACAGTAGTCGATTACCGCTCGCCGGTGCGACGCTGCGCATCGACACGCCGTGCGCATCCTGCGCGCCGGCGAGCGTTCCCGCTTTTACCGATCCACAGCCGATCGCGCCTGACGCGACGCGGCGGGGAGCGTTCGTGCGTCGATAACGTCACGGCCGCTCCCCGCCCGCCGCCTCGTGCGCAAGGAGCGACTCATGACGACACGACACAACACCTCGCACAAGAAACAGCGCGGCTTCATCAAGGCCGGCGCCGGCCAGCAGAACGACCCGCGCATCATGCGCGCCGCGCAGGAAGCGGCCCGCCCGCTCGAAGACACGCTGAAGTCGCTGCACACCAGCACGCGCGGCCTCACCTACGACCAGGCCGCCGACCGCCTGCAGCACGACGGCCCGAACGAAATCGCGCACGACAAGCCGCCGCACTGGACCCGCCAGTTGCTACTGTCGTTCCACAACCCATTCGTCTACGTGCTGCTGGTGCTGGCCGCCATCAGCTTCTTCACCGACGTCTACTTCGCGGCGCCCGACGATCGCGACTACGTCGGCATGACGATCCTGCTGACGATGGTCACGATCAGCGCGCTGCTGCGCTTCGTGCAGGAATTCCGGTCGCTGCGCGCGGCCGAGAAGCTCAAGGCGATGGTCCGCACGACCGCGACCGTGCAGCGCGCCATGACCGACACGTCGGAACCGACGCGCCGCGAGGTGCCGATGCGCGAAGTCGTGACCGGCGACATCGTGCATCTTTCCGCCGGCGACATGATCCCCGCCGACGTGCGGCTGCTCGCGTCGCGCGACCTGTTCATCAGCCAGGCCGTGCTGACCGGCGAGGCGCTGCCCGTCGAGAAGTACGACACGCTCGGCGCGGTGGCCGGCAAATCCGCGGGCACGCACGCGGCCGGCGCGGCCAACGGCGCACCGGCATCGCTGCTCGATCTCGAGAACGTCTGCTTCATGGGCACCAACGTCGTCAGCGGCACGGCGACGGCCGTCGTCGTCGCGACCGGCGAAGACACGTACTTCGGCTCGCTCGCGCGCAACGTCGTGAGCCACAAGCGTATCGAGACGAGCTTCGACCGCGGTGTCGCGAGCGTCAGCTGGCTGCTGATCAAGTTCATGTTCGTGATGGTGCCGATCGTGTTCATGATCAACGGGCTGACCAAGGGCGACTGGCTGAGCGCACTCACGTTCGCGCTCGCGGTGGCCGTGGGCCTCACGCCCGAGATGCTGCCGATGATCGTCAGCGCGAACCTCGCGCGCGGCGCGGTCGCGATGGCGCGCCGCAAGGTCGTCGTCAAGCGGCTGAACTCGGTGCAGAACTTCGGCGCGATGGACGTGCTGTGTACCGACAAGACCGGCACGCTCACGCAGGACAAGATCATCCTCGAACACCACCTCGACCTGTCCGGCCACAAGAACGAGGACATCCTGCGGCTCGGCTGGCTGAACAGCTTCCACCAGAGCGGCCAGAAGAACCTGATCGACATCGCGGTCGTCGCGCGCGCCGACGAGATCGGCGAACGCGTGAAGCCGCAGGGCTACAAGAAAATCGACGAACTGCCGTTCGACTTCGTGCGGCGCCGTCTGTCGGTCGTCGTCGAGGATACGCGCGGCACGCACCTGCTGATCTGCAAGGGCGCGGTCGAGGAAATGCTGGCCGTCTCCACGCACGTGCAGGACGAAGACGGCGTGCGTCCGCTCGACTTCGTGGCCCGCAAGCGGCTGCTCGAACAGGCCACCGCGTACAACGAGGACGGGTTCCGCGTGCTCGTGCTCGCCACGCGCACGATCCCGCGCGGCGAAGAACGCGCGCAATACCGCACCGCCGACGAACACGATCTCGTCGTGCGCGGCTTCCTGACCTTCCTAGATCCGCCGAAGGAATCGGCCGCGCCGGCGCTCGCCGCGCTGCGCGAGAACGGCGTCGCGGTGAAGGTGCTGACGGGCGACAACCCGACCGTCACGATGAAGGTGTGCCGCCAGGTCGGCCTCGAACCCGGCAAACCGATGCTCGGTACGGAAATCGAAGCGCTCGACGATGCGACGCTCGCGCAGGTGGTCGAACGCACGACCGTGTTCGCGAAGCTCACGCCGCTGCAGAAGGCGCGCATCGTCAAGGCGCTGCAGGCGAACGGCCACACGGTCGGCTTCCTCGGCGACGGCATCAACGACGCGCCCGCGCTGCGCGACGCGGACGTCGGCATCTCGGTCGACAGCGGCGCCGACATCGCGAAGGAAACCGCCGACATCATCCTGCTCGAAAAGAGCCTGATGGTGCTGGAGGAAGGCGTGATCAAGGGCCGCGAAACGTTCGGCAACATCCTGAAGTACCTGAACATGACGGCCAGCTCGAACTTCGGCAACGTGTTCTCGGTGCTGGTCGCCAGCGCGTTCCTGCCGTGGGAGCCGATGCTCGCGACGCAACTGCTCGTGCTGAACCTGATCTACGACACGTCGCAGATGCTGCTGCCGTGGGACAAGATGGACCCCGAGTTCCTGAAGAAGCCGCGCAAGTGGGAAGCCGGCAACATCAGCCGCTTCATGCTGTGGGTCGGGCCGACGTCGTCGGTGTTCGACATCACGACGTACATCCTGATGTGGACCGTGTTCGGTGCGGGCGCGCTGTATCACCTGAACGGCGGCGCGAGCGGCCAGATCGTGATGAACTCGGGCTGGTTCATCGAAAGCCTCGTGTCGCAGACGCTCGTCGTGCATCTGCTGCGCACGCAGAAGATCCCGTTCCTGCAGAGCACGGCGTCGCTGCCGGTGCTGCTGTCGACCTTCACCGCGATCGCGATCGGCTGCTGGCTGCCGTTCTCGCCGTTCGCGGAGGCGATCGGCTTCATGCACCTGCCCGGCACCTACTGGCTGTGGCTCGCCGCGACGATGGTCGGCTACATCGTGCTCGCGCAGATCGTCAAGACGGTCTACGTGCGTCGCTACAAGCAGTGGTTCTGATGGCGATCGGATGACGATGCGCCGGCCCGTGCTCGCGAACGCCGAGCGGGCCGGCGCGGCGTGCGCATCGAGCCACGCCCATGCAACGGGCCGCATCAGCGGCCCGTTTTTCATTCAGCATCGTTCGCGCCGAACAGCTGCGCGCACACCGCGCGCCCTTCGTCGGTCAGCGCGGCGCTGCCGGTACCGTCCTCGTTCAGCGTCGTCGCGCTCAGGCCGGCGGCGTCGAGCTGCGTCAGCACGCGGCGCAGCGTGCTCATCGGCAGCTGCGCGCGCTTCGCGATCTTCGGCAGCGACCACGTCTTGCCGGCCGGATCGCTGGCGGCTTCGTTCAGCGTCGCGAGCGTGGCGACGAGTGCGGGATCGAGCGGGGATTCGTCGGTGTCGGAAGTCATCGGTTCGGGTTCGTCGGCCGGCGTCGCGCCGGCATGCAGGGAGAAAACGCTCGCGGACACTATACGCCGCGTCACGCGCCCTTGAGCGCGCTGCGCATGAACGACACGAAACGCGCGGTGACGGGCTCGTCGCGTTCGGACCGCCACGCGAGCCCCACGCGCCACTTCGCGTCACGGCCGTCAAGCGGCAGCACCGTCGCGTCGCGCAGCAGGTACCGCGCGCTCGACGGGATGAACGCGACACCGACGCCGGCCGCGACCGAGGTCAGCACCGATTGCACGTCCTCCGCCTGCTGCATCACGTGCGGCACGAAGCGGCGCTCGACGCACCACCGGTCGATCTGCGCGGCCAGCCCCGGGCCGCGCGCACGCTGCAGCGCGATGAAGCCGATCTCGTTGAGCACGTCGAGGTTGGCCGGCACGCGCTTGAAGCCCAGGTGCGGCGGTACGGCAAGCCCGAGCGCTTCGTCGGTCACCTTGAACGACGACAAGCCGTCGTCGGCGGGCAGGCGCAGGAAACCGGCGTCGAGCTTGCCGGCGCGCAGCCGGCGCGTCTGTTCGGACGACGACAGATCGCTCAGCGTCACCGCGATACCCGGATTGCAACGGCGGAACTCGGCGATCAGCTTCGGCACGAGCGTCAGCACGGACAGGCAGATGCCGAGCCGCAAATGCCCGCGCTGGCCACTGGTCGCTTCCCGCGCACGCGCCAGGATTTCGTCGGCATCGCGCACCAGCGCCTGCGCGTCGGGCAGGAAGCGTTCGCCGAACGGCGTCAGCTCCGCGCCATGCCGGCCGCGCTCGAACAGCTTGCCGCCGAGGCTTGCCTCCAGCGCGCCGATCTGCTTGCTGAGCGCAGGCTGGCTCATGTGCAGCGCATCGGCCGCGCGGCTGAAATGGCACAGCTCAGTGACCGTCAGGAACGTGCGCAGCAGTTTCAGTTCCATTCTTCAACGGAATCGTAATGATCGAAATATTCATTTTACCGATCGAACGCAATGGCGTTCAATACGGACATGCCCTTCCCGGAATTCACCTTCATGTCCCTCGATCCAGCGGCCGACTGCGTGGCCGAATCACCATGCGATGTCGCGGGTGCAAACGCATGCGCGGTTGCCGCCGATACCCGCGCGCCGAAACGTCGTGCCGAACGCACGGACGGGCGCAGCCGCCGCTTTCGCTTCGGCGATGCGCTGGAAGACGCGCCGCCACGCGTGGTGACCGGTTCGATCGCGATCAGTTTCGCGGTCGTATCGCGGCGGAACTGGCCGCGCTGAACCGCGCACCCGCCCGCCTTTCTCCCCACCCGCACCGCTGCCCGGCGGCGCGAAAACGACCGAAATCCTCCCGTATCACGCGTCATTGCGCGTCATCCGATCGTCATCGCCCAGCGATCGACCGTATAATTTCCCGCACCCGCTGACCGCCCACGCATTCCGCGCAGCCGCATCGCGCGTGAAAAGGAGACTTTCGCTTGACCGGCCTCATCGCGCGCCTGCCTCGCGCCCGGACCACCCTGATCCTCGCCCTGTCGTTCCTGCTGCTCGCATTCGCCACGAATGCGTCCGCGCAACGCGTGCAGCCGCATCGCGCCGCCCATGCGCAACCGCATGCCCATACGAAGGCCGTCAAGAAGAAACCCCATCGCAAGAAAAAGGCCGTCAAGCATCGCCGCTCGCGCGTGACGCATCAGGCAGCCAAACGCCACGCGGCACCCGCGCCGCAGCCGCGGCGCGCGAAACGCACGACCGCCGTGCGGCCACGCCCGCCCGCGAAACCGAAATTGCTCGCCAGTTGCGGCTACACCCCGCGCGCGGTCGGTTCGCTGCATTCGCGCGCGGCCTACGTGCTCGACGTCGATTCCGGCACCCCGCTGCTGGCGCGCAACGCACGCACCGTGCGGCCGATCGCCTCGATCTCGAAACTGATGACGGCTGTCGTCGCGCGCGATGCCGATCGTCCGCTGAACGGCGTGCTGCGCGTGACCGCGCGCGATCGCGACACGATCAAGTTCACCGCTTCGCGCCTGCAGGTCGGCTCGGAACTGTCGCGCCGCGAGATGTTCCATATCGCGCTGATGTCGTCGGAGAACCGCGCGGCCGCCGCGCTGAGCCGCGACTATCCGGGCGGGCGCGCCGCGTTCGTCAAGGCGATGAACCGCGAAGCGCGCCGGCTCGGTATGCGACATACGCACTTCCGTGAGCCGACCGGCCTGTCGCCGCACAACGTGTCGACGGCGGAAGATCTCGCGCGGCTCGTCGGCGCGGCCGCGCAAGATCCGCTGATCCGCTATTTCTCGACCGATCTGTCGACCACCGTGCGCCCCGGCGACGGTGAACTCGTGTACGTGAATTCCGACCCGCTCGTACGCTACCGCCGCCTGCCGATCCGGCTGCAGAAAACCGGCTTCATCAACGAATCGGGGCACGGCGTCGTGATGCGCATGCGCGTGAAAGGCCGCCGGGAAACGGTCGTGCTGCTCGGCGCGGCGACGCGTGCCGGCGTATCGAGCGACGCAATCAAAATCCATCGCTGGCTGTCCTGTTCGATCCAGTAGACGGACACGGGCAGCCGGCGAGCTCACGCGACGGGAGCGACGCCATGCAGGACGAATACCGCTTCAACGCGTTCGGTCGGCTGCTCGCCGTGGTGCGCACGGACGGTCGCTGGGCCGTGTTCGATCTCGGCGCCGAAGGCAAGCGGCGCCCGGCCAATCTGCAGATTCCGTCCTCGCTCAGCGCGGACGAACTTGGCCAGTACCTCGGCGATCTGCTGCACGAAAACGCGACTCCGCGATACAGCGAAGTCGTACCGGTCGCGCATCGACGCACGTAATCGCACCGGGCAGCGCCACCAGCCGGCGATCAATTCGACAGTTAAACTTGCAAGTTTAACTGTCTTGTTCTATGATTCGGCGCATGAACCCGCCACGCAAACCCGGCGTTTCCGCCGAAACCGTCGCCGCCGACCTGACCCTCGCGGTCGGCCAGCTCATCCGCCGGCTGCGCTCCGAGGTCGATTCCGAAGGGCTCGGCATGTCGCAGACGAGCGCGCTCGCGCGGCTCGAACGGTACGGGCCGATGACGACCGCCGATCTCGCGCGCGCCGAAGCGATGAAGCCGCAATCGATGAAGACGATCCTCGCGAGCCTCGAGGAAGACGCACTCGTCGAGCGCGAGCCCCATCCGACCGACGGCCGCCAGATCCTGTTCAAACTCACCGCCGCCGGCCTCGCCGCACGGCGCAAGCGCAACGCCGCGAAACACCAGTGGCTCGGCGCCGCGATCGAGAAACTCGATCCGCAAGACATCGACACGCTCGCCGCGGCCATCCCGCTGATCCGCCGCATCGGCGAGCAATGAACCCGGCCGGCGCGCCGCACTGCATACGCGCCGGCTTTCCTTGCCCTTTTCCCCGGAGCCCATCATGAGCGCAACGCGTCTCGACACGAACACGGCGCTGGTCGTCATCGACCTGCAGAAAGGCATCGTCGCCCTCCCCACCGCGCACCCGGTCGCGCCGGTGATCGCCCGCACCCGCGAACTGCTCGACGCGTTCCGCAGCCGCGGCCTGCCGGTCGTGCTGGTCAACGTCGCGGGCGGCGCACCGGGCCGCACCGAGCAAGCGCCGCGCACCGCGCAGCTTCCGGCCGACTGGACCGAACTCGTGCCCGAACTGAACCGCCAGCCGGGCGACCACGTCGTGACGAAGCGGACCTGGGGCGCCTTCACCGGCACCGGTCTCGACGCACACCTGAAGGCAGCCGGCGTCACGCAGATCGTGCTGACCGGCGTCGCGACGAGCATCGGCGTCGAATCGACCGCGCGGCAGGCCTACGAGCTCGGCTACAACGTGACGCTCGCCGTCGACGCGATGACCGACCTCAACGCGGATGCGCACGTCAACAGCATCGAGCGGCTGTTCCCGCGCCTCGGCGAGATCGGTACGACGCAGGACATCGTCGCGCTGCTCGACCGGCGCGGCGCGTGAACGACCCACGCATCCAGCCGGCGCCGGGCCGTGCGGCCGGCCGGCTCGACCCGACGATCTGGAAAGTCAGCGCGGTCGCGACGCTCGGTTCGCTGCTGTCGCAGCTCGACGCGACGATCGTCAACGTGTCGCTGTCGAGCCTCGCGACCGATCTGCATGCCAGCCTGGCGACGATCCAGTGGGTCACGAGCGGCTACCTGCTCGCACTGACGCTGGTGCTGCCGCTGAGCGGCTGGCTCGTCGACCGCATCGGCGCGAAGGCGCTGTACCTGTGGTGCTTCTCGGCGTTCACGCTCACGTCGGCGCTGTGCGGGCTCGCATGGTCCGCGCCGTCGCTGATCGCGTTCCGCGTGTTGCAAGGCGTCAGCGGCGGCTTGCTCGCGCCGATGGCGCAGATGATGATCGCGCGCGTCGCCGGTCGGCAGATGGCGCGCGTGATCGGCTATGCGGCGGTACCGGTGCTGCTCGCGCCGATCCTCGGCCCGGTCGTGGCCGGCGCGATCCTGCAGCACGCGTCGTGGCGCTGGCTGTTTCTGGTGAACCTGCCCGTCGGCGCGCTCGCGCTCGCACTGGCCGCGCGCTTCCTGCCTGGCGACCGGGACGATGCGCCACGGCGCGAACTCGACTGGATCGGCCTCGCGTTGCTGTCGCCGGGCCTCGTGCTGTTCCTGTACGGCGTCGAGCGGATCGGCTCGGTGCCCGGCATCGCGGCGGTCGCGGGTTCGGCGCTGCTGCTCGTCGCGTTCCTGCGCGTCGAGCGCCGCCAGCGCGAACATGCGCTGATCGATCTCGCGCTGTTTCGCTCGCGCGTGTTCGGTGCGGCAGCCGGCACGCAGTTCCTGTCGAACGGCGCGCTATATGCAGGCCAGATGCTGATTCCGGTGTTCCTGATCCAGGCATGCGGGCGCTCGCCGGGCGAGATGGGCTGGCTGCTCGCGCCGCTCGGGCTCGGCATGCTCGTCACCTATCCGTCGATGGGCGCGCTGACGAGCCGGTTCGGCGTACGCCGGCTGGCCGCCGCCGGTGCGTTGCTCGCACTCGTCGCCACGCTGCCGCTCGTGTTCCTCGCGCTGACCGGCTACGATCCGCGCGTGCTCGTCCCGGCGCTGTTTCTGCGCGGCATGGGCCAGAGTGCGATCGGCGCGCCGTCGATCGCCGCCGCGTATGCATCGGTCGAACGCCGCGACCTGCCGATGGCGACCACGTCGCTCAATATCGTGCAGCGGCTCGGCGGCCCGACGTTCACCACGCTATGCACGCTGTTCCTCGCGTGGCGGCTGCAGGCCGAAGCAGCGTCGGCCGGCGGCACGCCGGCCGTCGCGTATGCGTGGGCGTTCGGCCTGCTGTGCGCGCTGCATGCGGCGAGCTTCGCGACGACGCTGCGGCTGCCGTTGCGCTCGGCCGGTGCAGGCGGCGGCGACTGACGAACCGGCAACGCACCGGCCGGTTCGCGCTGAACCCGGGCCGCGCCGCACCGCGTGCGCGGCCTCCCGCTACGGTAGCCACATCGGCACGATCGACGCCACCAGCAGCACGCCGAGCCCCGCATTCAGGCAGCGCCATTGCCGCTCCGTGCGCAACACGCGTGCGAACAGCAGCCCGGCGAAACACCACAGCGACAACGACGCCATCGCCGCCACGCCGAATGCAAAACCGAGCAGCACGCCGAGCCGCGCCGGCCCCGACGCGAGCGCCGCGAACGACGCGGCCGCACCGAGCGTCATCGCCCAGCCTTTCGGGTTGTGCCACAGCATCCACACGCCGCTGACGAACCCTTGCGGCCGGTGCACGTCGACATCGAGCCGCGGCTTGCCGCCACGGCCGATGCGCAACGCCAGCCATATCAGGTACGCCGAGCCGACCGCCTTCATCAGGAACTGCAACGCGGGCAGCGCGAGCAGCACACTGCCGAGCCCGGCGGCGGCCGCCGCCGCCATCGACGCCAGGCCCGCGGCGATGCCCGCCATCAGCGGCAGCGAACGCCGATAGCCGAAATGGGCGCCCGATGCGGTCGCCAGCGTCGTCGCGCCACCCGGCGTCACGGTGGACACGATCACGAACAGCATCAGCGGCAGATAGTCGTGAAGCGGCACGAGGGCTCCCGGTCGTCGTGATCGAAGCCCCGTTTTTACCTGCGATCCTTGCATTACGACAGCGAAACCTTTTGATGCCTGCCATTAGCGATCATAATGCGACGCATGACACGCAATCTCGACCTCGCGCTGCTGCGCGCATTCGTCTCGGTCGCCGATCATCGCAGCATGACGGCGGCCGGCCACGCGCTGCACCTGACGCAAGGCGCGATCAGCCAGCAGGTCGCGCGGCTCGAAATGCTGTCCGGCCCGCTGTTCGTCCGCGAGCATCGCAACCTGCTGCTGACGGCGGCCGGCGAGCGGCTGCTCGAACAGGCGCGACGGCTGCTCGCCGCCCACGATGCGCTGCTCGCCGAACTGACCGCCGGCGCGGTGGAAGGCACGGTGCGTATCGGTGCGCCGCAGGATCTGGTCGGCACCTGTCTCGCGCCGATCCTGAAAAGCTATACCCACGCGCATCCGCAGGTCGCGCTCACGCTCGTGTGCGCGGCGTCACCGGAGCTGCGGCGCGGGCTCACGCACGGCAACCTGGACGTCGCGCTGATCGAGGCCCCGGTCGGGTCGTCGCGCGGCGAGTGCATCGCCGTCGACCGGCTGGTCTGGGTCGGCGCGAAAGGCGGCACCGCGCACCGGCACTCGCCGCTGCCGGTATCGATGGTCGCGCAGACCTGCGCATTTCGCCCAACGGTGCTCGACGCACTGCGCGGCTGCGATCGCCCGTGGCGCACCGTGTTCGAGAACGGCAGTTTCGATGCCACGGCCGCGACCGTGCGCGCCGATCTCGCCGTGACCGTCTGGCTCGCGTCCACCGTGCCGCCCGACCTCGAGATCCTGCCGGCCGGCGGCGGCCTGCCCGCCCTGCCGAATTTCTCGATCAACCTGCATGTGCCGCGCGGCCAGCACACGGCGGCCGCGACGGAACTGGCCCGCTACCTGCGCAACGGTTTCGCGCGCCTGCGCGCGCTCGCGTAGCGCCGCATCGCGCTACACCGTGCCCGGCTCCTGCGGCGCAGGCATCGTGCCCGCCGCCTCCAGCGCCTGATGCAGCGTGGCGAAGATGCACGACGCGCCGACCACCTCGGTGATCCCGTGACGATCCATGTCCGCACGCAGATAGCGGTTCACGCGCCCGAACAGCACGCCGATCCCGCGCGCATGCAGCGCCCTGACGAGATCGGCCAAGGTCCGCGCGGCCGAATAGTCGACATCGGTGATCGCGCCCGCGTCGACGACGAACCAGCGCGGCGGCACCGGTGCCGCGTCGACGAGTTCGGTCACTTCGGCAGCGAACAGGTGATCGTTCGCGAAGAACAGGTCGGCGCCGAACCGGTAGACGATCAACCCGGGCGCCGTCATCGCGCCGCGCCTCGTCGGCACCGGCTGCCAGCGCCCGTTGCCGGCGACCGGTTCGAGCACCATCGTGTGCGGCTGGTAGCTGTGGCGCACGTGCCGCATCAGCGACAGCGCGACCGCCAGCAGGATGCCCTGCTCGACGCCGAGCGTCACGACGGCCGCGGCCGTGATCAGCGCGAGCGTGAATTCGCCGGGGCTTTCCTCGCGGATCGCCGCGAGGCTGCGCACGTTGATCAGCCCGAGCGCGATCGTGAACACGATGCCGGCCAGCACCGCATGCGGCAGATACTGCAAATACGGGCTGAAGAACAGCAGCACGATGCCCACGACGGCGGCGAACGCGAGATGCCCGACCTGGCTGCGCACGCCCGCGCCGTCGGCCATCGCCGTCTGCGTCGGGCTGCCGTTGACGACGAACGCGCCGCCGAGCGCCGCCGCCGCATTCGCGGCCGCGAGCCCGAGGATGTCGGCGTTGGTGTCGACGTCCTCGCCGTACTGCTGCGCGAACACGCGCGCGGCGGCCGCGCTCTGCGCGATGATCATCACGAAGCACGAAGCGGCGACCGGCACGAGATCGAGGAACTGCTGCCACGTGACCGACGGCCAGCGCAGCGGCGGCAGGCCGCCCGCCACGGGCCCGAGTACCGCGATGCCATGCGCGGCGAAGCCGAACGCCGCGCTCGCGGCGATGCTGCCCGCCACCGCGATCATCGGCATCGGCACCCGCGGCAGAAACCGCTTGCACGCGAGAATCGCGCCGACGACGAGCGCCGCGAGCGCGAGCGTCGGCCGGCGCGCGTGAACCAGGTGCGTGACGACGTAGTCGAGTTGCGCGAGGCTGCGCGACGCCGGGTACGGCACGGACAGGCCGAGCATGTCGCCGAGCATCGCGATCGATACCTGCACGCCGACACCGGCGAGGAAGCCGACCAGCACCGTGCGCGACAGGAAATCGGCGAGAAAACCGAGCTTGAAGATACGCGCGAGCAGCAGCATCGCGGCGGTCAGCAACGCGACCATGCCGGCCAGCGCCGCATAGTCGGCGCTGCCGGCCGGCGCCATCGACGACAGCCGGCTCGCGAAAATCGTCGCGGTCGCGGAATCGGCGGCGACCACGAGATGGCGCGACGCGCCGAAGCACGCGAACGCAACGAGCGGCAGGAACACCGTGTAGAGCCCCGTGACGGCCGGCATGCCGGCGATGCGCGCGTAGCCGAGCACCTGCGGGATGTCCATCGACGCGAGCGACATGCCCGCGAAGATGTCGCGCATCGCCGCCGCCCGGCGGACCGGGAGGATGCCTTTCAGCAGCCGCACGCGTGACGGACGGCTTTCGTTGGAATCTTGCATGGGTGAAATGCGTGAGGTCGAGTGACGGGGGCCACGAACGGGTGCGCGACGATGTCGCGTGTCGCTCACCGTCGCCGGACGGGCCAGACAGGCCCGCACGCCAACGCGAGCAGCACACCGACGACGCCTGCGACGTCCGCATGATTGCATGGATCGCGGATCGTGCGTAGCGAAGCGCAAAGCCCTGCCGTCATGGTTTCCGGCCGATTGCATGCTGGCGGGCGACGCGTCCGGCCACCGGCTCGCGCGCCGGCTTGCGGTGATGTCGATTCGCGGCTCGCCTTCACCCTGATGTAGAGGGCACCTGCACAACGGTGAGCCGATTCGGGAGCCGATCGCCCCGTCTTCACGGCACGCGTCCGGAACCCGATGGCACAATCACGGTCCCTTTCATGTGCCCTTCATCGGGCGCGCGCCGCATCGCGGCGCCGATTCAACGCACGAGAAAGCCCCTGTCCGCCTCTATGACCCTGAACGAATCCTGGTTTGCGCCGCTCGTCGGCATCCTCGTCCTGCTCGCCGCCGCCGGCGCGATCACCGCCGTCGTCCACTTCCTGCTGTTTCGCGTGGTCGCGCGGCTCGCGCGGCTGTCCGCCACGCGCGTCGACGACGCGCTGTTCGAATTCGGCGCCTTCAGATGGCTGAACCGCATCGTCCCGTTCGTCGTGATCAAGCTCGGGCTCGGCGCGGTGTCCGGCATTCCCGGCCTGGTCGCCCAGGTGGTCGACAAGGTGCTGTTCGCGCTGATCGTGTTCCTCGTGACGATGACCATCAGCGCGACGCTGTCCGCGCTCGAACACACGCACCGCACCGCGCAACGCGATCAGCCGCGCCTGTCGCTGAAAGGCGCGATGCAGCTGGTCAAACTCGTGATGTTCATCACGGCCACGCTCGTCGTGATCGGCGATGCGACCGGCAAGCAGATCGGCCTGCTGCTGTCCGGCATCGGTGCGATGTCCGCGGTGCTGATGCTGATCTTCAAGGACACGCTGCTCGGCCTCGTCGCCGGCGTGCAACTGTCGTCGAACGACATGCTGCGGATCGGCGACTGGATCACGATGCCGTCGGCCGGCGCGGATGGCACGGTCATCGACATCACGCTGAACACCGTCAAGGTCGCGAACTTCGATCACACGATCATCACGGTGCCGACCTGGAAACTGATCACCGAGAGCTACCAGAACTGGCGCGGCATGACCGAAGCGGGTGGTCGCCGCATCAAGCGCGCACTGTTCATCGATGCAACGAGCGTGCACTTTCTCACGAACGACGAGATCGAACGGCTCGAACGCCTGACGCTGCTGAAGGACTATCTCGAGGACAAGGTCGACGCGATCGAGCAATGGAACGGCACGCTCGGCGCGGCCGGCGACTGCCCGGCGAACCGCCGCCAGCTGACGAATCTCGGCACGTTCCGCGCGTACGTCGCGAACTACCTGAAGGGCCATCCGCGCATCCGCCGCGACATGACGAACATGGCGCGGCAACTGCCGCTCACGGCCGAAGGCATTCCGCTCGAACTGTACTGCTTCACCGACACGACGACGTGGGTCGACTACGAGACCATCCAGGCCGACCTGTTCGACCACCTGATCGCGGTGCTGCCGGAGTTCGGGCTGCGCGTGTACCAGCATCCGTCGGGCTTCGACATGCGCCAGATGGTCGACGCCGCGCAAGCCGGGCGGCAGGCGCCGCGCGCGGCGTGATACCGGCCACGGCGGCAGGCTGCCGGCCGCCGCCTGCCCTGCCGGCGGGCGGCAACGCTCAGCGCGCCGCGCACTCCGACGCGAGCCGCCCCAGCACCTTCAGCGCGTCCTCGATCTGCCGCGACCACGGGTAGCTGTAGTTGAGCCGGATGAAATGCCGGTAATCGGTACCGGCCGAGAACATGTGCCCGGGCCCGACCGTGATCCGCTGCGCGAGCGCCAGCGTGTACAGCTTCATCGCATCGACCTGCGGCGGCAGTTCGACCCACAGCACGTACCCGCCCTGCGGCTGCGACAGCCGCGTGCCTTCCGGGAAGAAGCGCCGCACCATCGCGCTCATCAGGCTCGCCTGCTGCGCATACTGCTTGCGCATGCGCCGCAGGTGAAAATCGTAGCCGTCGTGTTTCAGGTACTCGGCGATCGCGAGTTGCTCGATCGCGGGCGTCGCGAGCGTATTCAGGAATTTCAGCTTCTCGACCTGGTCGCGGTAACGGCCCGGCATCGCCCAGCCGATCCGGTAGCGCGGCGACAGGCTCTTCGTGAACGACGCGCAATGCAGCACCAGCCCGTCGCGATCGAACGACTTCAGCGCGCTCGGCGCCGTATCGCCGAAGTGCAGCTCGTGATAGACGTCGCTCTCGATCGCCGGCACGCCGTGCTTCGCAAGCAGTTCGACCAGCGCGCGCTTGCGCGCATCGGGCATCTGGAAGCCGAGCGGATTCTGGAAGTTCGGCATCACCATGCAGGCCGCGATGCGCTCGTTCGCGAGAATTCGCCCGAGCGCGTCGAGATCGATGCCGTCGCCCGGGTGCGTCGCGACTTCCAGCGCACGCATGCCCATCCGCTCGATCGCGTGCAGCATCGCGTAGAAGGTCGGCGACTCCACCGCGATCGTGTCGCCCGGTTTCGCGACCGCCTGCAGGCACAGGTTGATCGCCTCGGTCGCGCCGATCGTCATCACGATCTCGCCGGGCTCGACCGCGACCCCGCGCTCCGCATAGCGCCGCGCGATCTGGCGGATCAGCTCCTGGTTGCCGGGCGGCAGGTCGTCGATCACGCCCCAGCGCGTGCGGCGCCGCCCGATCGCCTGCGCATAGCGCGCGAGGCGCTGCACCGGAAACTGCGACGCGTCGGGATACGGCGAGCCGAGCGGCACCGCGTCGTCGCGCGCGATCGAGCGCAGCGTCGACAGCACGAGCCGGCTCACGTCCACGGCCGACGGCTCGGCGGCCGGCGCGGAGACA
>NZ_JACFYV010000150.1:0-17090 GCF_016759955.1 Burkholderia sp. KCJ3K979 | reverse complement strand
TGTCGCGATGGCGCCGCGCGAGTGCGCAGAGCGGCGCGATGCGGCGCGCGACGTGTGGCAGGTCGGCGGGCGGCGGCAGCAGCGATGCACGCACGCCGCCGCACCCGTAGTGACCGCACACGATCACGTGGTCGACCTTCAGCACCCGCACCGCGTACTCGAGCACGCTGGCGGAATTGTCGTCGTCGGGGTGGAACAGGTTCGCGATGTTGCGATGGACGAACAGCTCGCCGGGCGCGCAGTGCGTGATGGTTTCGGCTGGCACGCGGCTGTCCGCGCAACCGATCCACAGTACGCGCGGATTCTGGCCGCGCGCGAGCGCGTCGAAAAAGCCGGGCGTGTGTTCGCGCGTCTCGCGGGCCCAGGCAATGTTGGCAACCAGCATGCTCTTGGGGCGATTCATGAGGACTCCTTTTTGATAAAGGCAAATAAATATCGAACGAAATGGCGCAATCGCATGCTTTCTAAATTGAAAGGTTGGATTTTCGACTGATATTAGGGGTATGCCCTAGCACTGCGGGTGGGTTGATACAAATTGTTTCAAATTGATTGGGCGTAGTGCATTGCATGCACCAGTGCGACGCATGACATGCCCCGGGCGTGCCTGTTTCCCGCTACGGCCCGCATGACGGGGCGTTCAGCGTATTGCCATCGCAATGTCATCGATCGGAAAAGTTTTCCGTCTTATTCGTTGAATTAAATAAGGCAGCGGAAAAAATGAAATGGCCATTCACGCAATAATTCGTGAATGGCCATTGCGACAATTGCGTATAAATACGCAATCGGTCAGAACAGGGTGCGGCGATCGGGATCGTGCAGCGGGTCCGGTGTTTTCTGCGTGGTGCGCAGGATGCCCTGCGGATCGAAGTAGAAGCTGTACATCATGTACCAGACGTTGTCCTCGAGATACCGGTACGTCCAAACCTCGCGTTTCATCAGCGGGAAGTAGGAAGTCTCGACCGGGCGTCCGAAATTGACGAGGACGTCTGTCTTCGTCCACTTGCCGATCTCCGCGCGATAGAACTCGCTCGGCTGCAGTACCTGGCGCACGTTGACGATCCGGTGGGCTGCGTCGACGTCGGCCGCGACCGTGATTTCGCCCATCGGCTGAGTCGGCCACATCAGGCGCTTGCCGCCGCCGGGCAGGTCGTAGATCTCGCGCGGCGGGCCCATGCGCGCGACGATCGCCGACTCGTCCTGGCCGGCCTGGTATTGCTGCCACGGTTGCGCGCAACCGGCCAGCAGCGCGGCGGCACCGGCGATCAGCACGGGCAGGCGCGCGGGAATGCGAATGCGCATCGGATTCTCCAGAACACGGAAACAAGTCCCGTTTTATCACGGACGGCGCGCGACGGCGCATCGCGCGGAAAAAATCGGTGCGGATCGCAGGCTGTCGCGCTTGCGGGTGGCGGGCGCGGCGGCCTATGATCCGCGCTTCTCGGGCAGATTGAAGGGCAGGTGGCCGATGCAGGGGTGGAAACGGTGCGCGCTCGCGTGGAGCGCGGGGTGGATGCTGGTGTCGTCCGCGTTTGCCGGCGGCGAGCCGGTGCGGATCGCGCTGATCGAGGGGATGTCGGGCCCGTTCGCGAACGCGGGCGCGGCGGTGGAGCGCAACCTGCGCTTCGGTGTCGAGCGGGTCAATGCGGCGGGCGGCGTGAAGCTGCGTGACGGCGCGCATCCGCTCGAACTCGTCGTGCTCGACAGCAAGGGCAGCCCGGAGGAGGCGCTCGTGCAGTTGCGCGCGGCCGCCGACCGGCATGTCGGCTTCGTCGCGCAGGGCAACAGCTCGGCCGTCGCGGCCGCGCTCGTCGCCGCGCTCGACAAGCTGAACGCGCGCGATCCGGACAACCGGATGCTGTTCCTGAACTATTCGGCCGACGATCCGGCGCTGACCGGCGCGCGTTGCAGTTTCTGGCATTTCCGCTTCGATGCGCATGCCGGCATGCGGATGGCCGCGCTTGCGGACGTGATGGCGCGCGATCGCGCGCTGCGAAAGGTCTATCTGTTGAACCAGGACTACAGCTTCGGCCACGACGTCAGCACCCTCGCGCGGCAGGCGCTCGCGGCGCGGCGCCCGGACGTGACGATCGCGGGCGACGAATTCCACCCGATCGGCCGGATCAAGGATTTCTCGCCGTATATCGCGAAGATCCGCGCCAGCGGCGCGGACGCCGTCGTGACCGGCAACTGGGGCAACGACCTCACGCTGCTCGTGAAGGCGGCGCGCGAACAGGGGCTCGACGCGAAGTTCTATACGTTCTACGGCAACAGCCTCGGCGCGCCGGCGGCCCTCGGCGACGCGGGTGTCGGCCGCGTCGTGGCGGTGGCCGACTGGCACCCGAACGCGGGCGGCGCCAAGTCCGACGCGTTCTACCGCGCGTTCCGGACCCGTTTCCCGGCCGCGCAGGACGACTACCCGGTGCGGCGGATGAGCCAGATGATCGAGATGCTGGCCGCGGCGATGACCCGCGCGGGTTCGGCCGACCCGGTCGCGGTCGCGCGTGCGCTCGAGGGCCTGCCGTTCGACGACGGCTTCCACGCGTCGCGGATGCGCGCCCAGGATCACCAGTTGATCCAGCCCCTTTACGTGATGGAAATGGACAAGGTCGGCACGCCGGGCGTGCGCTTCGACAACGAGGGATCGGGCTACGGCTTCCGGACGGTGCTCGCGGTGCCGGCGCAGCGTACGGAGATGCCGTCGACGTGCTCGATGACGCGCCCGTGACGGAGGGCGGTAAGAACGGCACCGAGTTGTGCTACAATGCGCGCCGGTTGTAAGTCACGGCACGGCCATTCTTCCGTGTCCGCCTGTTCAGTTAGAAAGGAAATCACATGTCTGTTGCAGATATCAAGAAGTCGGAAGTCGTTGCTCAGTTCGCCCGCGGTACCAACGACACGGGGTCGCCCGAAGTCCAGGTCGCACTGCTGACCGCACGTATCGTCGAACTGACGGGTCACTTCAAGACCCACGCGAAGGATCACCACAGCCGCCGCGGCCTGCTGCGCATGGTGAGCCGCCGCCGCAAGCTGCTCGACTACCTCAAGGGCAAGGATGCCGACCGTTACCGCGCACTGATCGAGAAGCTGGGTCTGCGTAAGTAATCGAGGCGATTGCCGCCAGCAAGATGCCTGTGTCAGTCCGCTGATACAGGCATTTTGTTTTTGCGCGGTGCGTAGCGTCACACGCATCGCAGGCTGTCCGGCACGTTCGTGCGGGGCCGCCGCCACGACCGATACCGGGGCAGGATTTGTGTCATTCCAGCGCGCCGCTGCCTGAGCGCCGCGCTGGAATGGCATAAAAAACACACCTTGCTCCGGGTGATTCGGTCGGGACGCCGCCGCGCGGGATGGCCGGCGCGGCGAATGAAATGCATGAATACAAAGGAGCAACCATGTCCATGTTCAACAAGGTCGTGAAGGAATTCCAGTGGGGCCAGCACAAGGTGCGCCTCGAAACCGGTGAAGTCGCCCGCCAGGCGAGCGGTGCCGTGATCGTCGACGTCGAAGACACCGTCGTGCTGGCAACCGTCGTCGGCGCGAAGTCGGCGAAGCCGGGCCAGGATTTCTTCCCGTTGACCGTCGACTACCTCGAGAAGACCTACTCGGCCGGCAAGATCCCGGGCGGCTTCTTTCGCCGCGAAGGCCGTCCGTCGGAGCACGAGACGCTGACGTCGCGCCTGATCGACCGTCCGCTGCGCCCGCTGTTCCCGGAAGGCTTCTACAACGAAGTCCAGGTCGTGATCCACGTGCTGTCCGTGAACCCGGAAATCCCGGCCGACATCCCCGCGCTGATCGGCGCATCGGCCGCGCTCGCCGTGTCGGGCCTGCCGTTCAACGGCCCGGTCGGTGCCGCACGCGTGGCATACATCGACAACGCGTACGTGCTGAACCCGACGCGTGACCAGCTCAAGGCATCGAGCCTCGACCTCGTCGTCGCGGGTACGGAGCGCGCCGTGCTGATGGTCGAGTCGGAAGCCGACCAACTGTCGGAAGAAGTGATGCTGGGCGCCGTGGTGTTCGGCCACGAGCAGATGCAGATCGCGATCGACGCGATCCACGAACTGGTGCGCGACGGCGGCAAGCCCGAGTGGGACTGGCAGCCGGCGCCGAAGAACGAGGCGCTGATCGCGCGCGTGACCGAGCTGGCGCAGAACGATCTGCTCGCCGCTTACCAGCTCCGCGACAAGCAGGCGCGTTCGGCGAAGCTGAAGGAAGTCTATGCGGCAACCTCGGCGAAGCTCGAGGAAGACGCGCTGGCGGCCGGTACGGTCGCGGCCGACAAGGCCACGGTCGGCAACGTGCTGTTCGACATCGAAGCGAAGATCGTCCGTTCGCAGATCCTGAACGGCGAGCCGCGCATCGACGGCCGTGACACGCGCACCGTGCGTCCGATCGAAATCCGCACCGGCGTGCTGCCGCGTACCCACGGCTCGGCGCTGTTCACGCGCGGCGAAACGCAGGCGCTGGTCGTCGCGACGCTCGGCACGAAGGGTGACGAGCAGATCATCGACGCGCTCGAAGGCGAATACCGCGAGCGCTTCATGCTCCACTACAACATGCCCCCGTTCGCGACCGGCGAAACGGGCCGCGTCGGCTCGCCGAAGCGCCGCGAAATCGGCCACGGCCGTCTGGCCAAGCGCGCGCTGGTCAAGTGCCTGCCGAGCGCCGACGAATTCGGCTACTCGATCCGCGTCGTGTCGGAAATCACCGAATCGAACGGTTCGTCGTCGATGGCATCGGTGTGCGGCGGCTGCCTCGCGCTGATGGACGCCGGCGTGCCGATGAAGGCGCACGTCGCGGGTATCGCGATGGGCCTGATCCTCGAAGGCAACAAGTTCGCGGTGCTGACCGACATCCTCGGCGACGAAGATCACCTCGGCGACATGGACTTCAAGGTGGCCGGCACGGAGCAAGGCGTGACGGCGCTGCAGATGGACATCAAGATCCAGGGCATCACGAAGGAAATCATGCAGGTCGCGCTCGCGCAGGCGAAGGAAGGCCGCCTGCACATCCTCGGCAAGATGACGTCGGCGGTGGCGGGTGCGAACACGCAACTGTCGGAATTCGCGCCGCGCATGATCACGGTCAAGATCAACCCGGAAAAGATCCGCGACGTGATCGGCAAGGGCGGTTCGGTGATCCGCGCGCTGACGGAAGAAACGGGCACGACCATCGACATCTCGGATGACGGCGTCGTGACGATCGCCAGCACGAGCAGCGAAGGCATGGCCGAAGCGAAGAAGCGCATCGAGCAAATCACGGCCGAGATCGAAGTCGGTCAGGTGTACGAAGGCACGGTGCTCAAGCTGCTCGATTTCGGTGCGATCGTGAACCTGCTGCCGGGCAAGGATGGCCTGCTGCACATCTCGGAAATCGTCAACGAGCGCGTGAAGGACATCAACGACTACCTGAAGGAAGGTCAGCAGGTGAAGGTCAAGGTGATCCAGACGGACGAGAAGGGTCGCGTGCGTCTGTCGGCCAAGGCGCTGCTGAATGAAGCAGCGGCGGCAGCGCAGTCGGATACGCCGCCGCAGCAGTAAGCGGACAGGCGGATCAACGGCCGGCAGTGCGAAAGCGTGCCGGCCGTTTTTTCTGTAGCATCGTTGTGCGGCGCAGCAGCGCCGGCGAGGCGCCCGCGCCGTGCGCACGGGCGTGCCATCCGATTCCGATCCTGGAGCGACTCTCACCATGAAAGCCATCGAAATCACCGAATTCGGCGCCCCCGACGTGCTGAAGCTCGCGGAGCGTCCGCGCCCCGAACCGAAGCGCGGCGAGGTGCTGATCAAGGTGGCGGCTTCCGGCGTGAACCGGCCCGACGTGTTCCAGCGCAAGGGTGCCTATGCGCCGCCGCCGGGTGCGTCGGATCTGCCGGGCCTCGAGGTCGCGGGCGAGATCGTCGGCGGCGATTTGTCCGATGCGGCCCTGAACCCGTTCGGGCTGAAACTGGGCGATCGCGTGTGCGCGCTGCTCGCGGGCGGCGGCTATGCCGAATATGCGGTCGCGCCGCTGCCGCAGTGCCTGCCGGTGCCGGATGGTCTCACCGATATCGAGGCCGCCTCGCTGCCCGAAACGTTTTTCACCGTGTGGAGCAACGTGTTCGACCGTGCGCAGCTCGGCGCGGGCGAGGGCGGTGAGCAGGAGACCCTGCTCGTGCAGGGCGGCTCGAGCGGCATTGGCGTGACGGCGATCCAGATCGCGCATGCGCTCGGCTTTCGCGTGTTCGCGACGGCCGGCACCGCCGACAAATGCCGTGCGTGCGAGGCGCTTGGCGCCGAGCGCGCGATCAACTACAAGACCGAAGACTTCGTCGAAGTCGTGAAGTCGCTGACGCACGATCGCGGTGTCGACGTGATCCTCGACATGGTGGCGGGCTCGTACGTGCCGCGCGAGCTGGCCGCGCTCGCGGACGGCGGCCGTCTCGTGCTGATCGCGCTGCTCGGCGGCGCGAAGGCCGAGGTCAACCTGAGCGAGATCCTGCGCCGCCGGCTGACCGTGACCGGTTCGACGCTGCGTCCGCGCCCGGTCGAATTCAAGGCCCGTATCGCCGCGCAGCTGAAGGCGCGCGTGTGGCCGCTGCTCGCCGACGGCCGCATCAAGCCGGTGATCTATCGCGTGTTGCCCGCCGCGGACGCCGCACAGGCGCATGCGCTGATGGAAAGCAGCGAGCATACCGGCAAGATCGTGCTCGATTGGGGAACGAACGCCTGACGGCCCGTGCGGCGGGCTTGACATGCGCGGTTTGACCGGTTCAAGCCGCGCGCAGTAAAATCGCGGGTTTGCTTCGCCAGATCCAACCTGACGGCCGGGTTCCGGCACGTTAATGACAAGATAGTGACGAGACAGACACGATGTCGAAACAACGAACAAAGCGAGTGATCGGCAACTGGAAGATGCACGGCCGGCTGGCCGGCAACCAGGCGCTGCTGAACGAAGTGGTGCAGGGCGCGGGCACGGTGGCGGCTGAAACGTCGATCGGCGTGTGCGTGCCGTTCCCGTATCTCGCGCAGGTTCAGGCGCAGCTTGGCGGTGGCCGTGTCGCGTTCGGTGCGCAGGACGTGTCCGCGCACGAGCAAGGCGCATTCACCGGTGAGGTGGCGGCTGCGATGGTGGCGGAGTTCGGCGCGCGGTATGTGATCGTCGGCCACTCGGAGCGTCGCGCGTATCACGGCGAAAGCAACGAGACGGTCGCGGCGAAGACGCAGCGCGCGCTCGCGGCCGGCCTCGTGCCGGTCGTGTGTGTCGGCGAGACGCTCGACGAGCGCGAGTCGGGTGCGACCGAGCAGGTCGTCGGTGCGCAGCTCGACGCGGTGCTGGCCGTGCTGACGGCTGACGAGGCCGCGCGTATCGTCGTCGCGTACGAGCCGGTCTGGGCGATCGGCACGGGCAAGAGCGCGACGTCGGCGCAGGCGCAGGACGTGCATGCGTTCCTGCGGACGCGTCTCGCGGCAAAGGGTGCGGCGGACGTGTCCGTGCTGTACGGCGGCAGCGTGAAGCCGGACAACGCGGAAGAGCTGTTCGCGCAGCCGGACATCGACGGCGGCCTGATCGGCGGCGCGTCGCTGAAGGCGGAAGATTTCCTGGCGATCTGCCGGGCCGCGCGTTGAGCGGTCCGAGATCGAATTGAACCATGACGGCGGCCGGTCGGTCCGGTCGCCCGATCCAATCGGGTGGGTGTGATGCTGTTATTCAAGACGCTGATTATTGTGGTGCAGGTGCTGTCTGCACTCGGTGTGATTGGGCTCGTGCTGCTGCAGCACGGCAAGGGTGCCGACATGGGCGCCGCATTCGGCAGCGGCGCGTCGGGCAGTCTGTTCGGTGCGACGGGCTCGGCGAACTTCCTGTCGCGCACGACGGGCATTCTCGCGACGATCTTCTTCGTCGCGACGCTCGCGCTGACGTACCTCGGTTCGTACAAGTCGACGCCGTCGGCAGGCGTGCTCGGCACGGCAGTGACCGCGCCGGCATCGGCCCCCGCGGCATCGGCGCCGGCTGTCGCGGCGTCGGCTGCCGCCGGTTCGGCCGCAAGCGCGCCGGGCCAGGATGTCCCGAAATAAAAAGTTAATTTTTTTGCGGTTGTGCGTTGAACAAATCCGGAACTCGGGTTAGAATTTAATTCTTGAAGCGATTCGCGGGAACGAGCAGCACAACCCGAGTTGCATGCAGTGCCGACGTGGTGAAATTGGTAGACACGCTATCTTGAGGGGGTAGTGGCGAAAGCTGTGCGAGTTCGAGTCTCGCCGTCGGCACCAAAGTTACTCAATGCCAGCCGCTTCCAGTGGCTGGCATTTTTCATTTGTGGGGTGGGCTTGCGGTTGTCTTGCGATCGCCTGCACTCCGAAATGATTCCTTCCGCCGGAAGTGGTATTCTCCGGACGCTCAGAACCAACCGATAGAGGATTGCCTTGAACCTCGCAGCCTATTACCCCGTCTTGTTGTTCCTCCTCGTGGGCACTGGTTTAGGTATAGCGCTGGTCAGCATCGGCAAGCTCCTTGGTCCCAACAAGCCGGACGTCGAGAAGAACGCACCGTACGAGTGCGGCTTCGAAGCCTTTGAAGACGCCCGGATGAAATTCGACGTCCGGTATTACCTCGTCGCCATCCTGTTCATCATCTTCGATCTCGAAACCGCATTCCTGTTCCCGTGGGGCGTCGCGCTCCGGGACATCGGCTGGCCGGGTTTCATCGCAATGATGATTTTTCTGCTCGAATTCCTGCTGGGCTTTGCCTATATCTGGAAGAAAGGCGGCCTCGACTGGGAGTGATGGGTTAATCGCCGGTTTGCATGAGCGGCCACGCTCGGTCGCTCGTCTGGAGTGGAAAGCAAATGAGTATCGAAGGGGTCTTGAAGGAAGGGTTTGTCACCACGACGGCTGACAAGCTGATCAACTGGACGCGTACCGGCTCGCTGTGGCCGATGACGTTCGGGCTCGCGTGTTGCGCCGTCGAGATGATGCATGCGGGCGCGGCCCGTTACGATCTGGACCGGTTCGGCGTCGTGTTTCGCCCGAGCCCGCGTCAGTCGGACGTGATGATCGTCGCCGGCACGCTGTGCAACAAGATGGCGCCCGCGCTGCGCCGCGTGTACGACCAGATGGCCGAGCCGCGCTGGGTGATCTCGATGGGGTCGTGCGCCAACGGCGGTGGTTACTATCACTACTCGTACTCGGTGGTCCGCGGCTGCGACCGGATCGTGCCGGTCGACGTCTACGTGCCGGGCTGTCCGCCCACGGCCGAGGCGCTGGTCTACGGCGTGATCCAGCTTCAGGCGAAGATCCGCCGCACCAATACCATCGCCCGTCAATAAAGCCCCGAGCGTCCCCTCAATATGGCAAGCAAAATCGAGACCCTCAAGGCAAACCTCGAAGCCGCGCTCGGCGCGCGCGTGGTGAGCCTCACCGAAGCGATCGGTGAACTGACGCTCGTCGTGAAGGCGAGCGATTACCTCGAAGTCGCAAAGACGCTGCGCGACGATCCGAAGCTCCGTTTCGAGCAACTGATCGACCTCTGCGGCGTCGACTACCAGACCTTCGGCGACGGCGCCTACGACGGCCCGCGCTTCGCGGCCGTGTCGCACCTGCTGTCGGTCACGAACAACTGGCGCCTGCGCCTGCGCGCATTCGCGCCGGACGACGATCTGCCGATCGTGGCGTCGCTGGTCGACATCTGGACCTCGGCGAACTGGTACGAGCGCGAAGCGTTCGACCTGTACGGCATCGTGTTCGAAGGCCACCCCGACCTGCGCCGCATCCTCACCGACTACGGTTTCATCGGTCACCCGTTCCGCAAGGACTTCCCGGTGTCGGGCTACGTCGAAATGCGTTACGACCCGGAAGAGAAGCGGGTCGTGTACCAGCCGGTGACGATCGAGCCGCGCGAAATCACGCCGCGCGTGATCCGCGAGGATCGCTATGGCGGTCTGAAACATTAAGGGGGCGTCATGGCAGAAATCAAGAACTACACGCTCAACTTCGGCCCGCAGCACCCGGCAGCGCACGGCGTGCTGCGCCTCGTGCTCGAGCTCGACGGCGAAGTCATTCAGCGTGCCGATCCGCACATCGGCCTGCTGCACCGCGCGACGGAAAAGCTCGCGGAATCCAAGACCTTCATCCAGTCCGTGCCGTACATGGACCGTCTCGACTACGTGTCGATGATGGTCAACGAGCACGGCTACGTACTCGCGATCGAAAAGCTGCTCGGCATCGAAGTGCCGGAGCGCGCGCAGTACATCCGCGTGCTGTTCGACGAAATCACGCGCGTGCTGAACCACCTGATGTGGATCGGCGCGCACGCGCTCGACGTCGGCGCGATGGCCGTGTTCCTGTACGCTTTCCGCGAACGCGAAGACCTGATGGACGTGTACGAAGCGGTGTCCGGCGCCCGGATGCACGCGGCCTACTATCGTCCGGGCGGCGTCTATCGCGATCTGCCTGACGCAATGCCGCAATACAAGGCGTCGAAGATTCGCAACGAGAAGGCGCTCGCGAAGATGAACGAAGCGCGCAGCGGCTCGGTGCTCGACTTCATCGACGATTTCTTCACGCGCTTCCCGAAGTGCGTCGACGAATACGAAACGCTGCTGACCGACAACCGGATCTGGAAACAGCGTCTGGTCGGGATCGGCGTGGTGAGCCCGGAGCGTGCGCTGCAGATGGGCCTGACCGGCCCGATGCTGCGCGGCTCGGGCATCGCGTGGGACCTGCGCAAGAAGCAGCCCTACGAAGTGTACGATCGGATGGATTTCGACGTGCCGGTCGGCGTGAACGGCGATTGCTACGACCGCTATCTGGTGCGCGTCGAAGAAATGCGCCAGTCGATCCGCATCGCGAAACAGTGTATTGAGTGGCTCCGCAAGAATCCGGGCCCGGTGATGACGGACAATCACAAGGTTGCCCCGCCGTCGCGCGTCGGCATGAAGACCAACATGGAAGACTTGATTCACCACTTCAAGCTCTTCACCGAAGGTTTCCATGTGCCGGAAGGCGAAGCGTACGCGGCGGTCGAGCATCCGAAAGGCGAGTTCGGCATTTATCTCGTGTCGGATGGCGCCAACAAGCCGTATCGCCTCAAGATTCGCGCGCCGGGTTTCGCGCACCTGGCGTCGCTCGACGAAATGGCGCGCGGTCACATGATCGCCGACGCCGTCACGATCATCGGTACGCAGGACATCGTGTTCGGCGAAATCGATCGCTAATGGTTGCGCCGTCCGCGAGCGCGAGCGGCGAGCAGTCAGTCACACGCGAAGTCACATGCGGTATGCGCCGAACCGGCGCGGCTTCGCAAGCTGTCAACAGAGTGAGCGCCAGGTCTGCCGTCCATGCACCCCAGTGTGCGGCAGGTTGTTCGTTCGGTAGGAATTGAAAGAGTCGTGTCTGAAAATGATCTCAGCTGAAGGCCTGAAGGAAATCGATCGAGCGTTGACGAAGTATCCCGCCGATCAGAAACAGTCCGCCGTGATGTCGGCGTTGGCCGTGGCTCAAGAAGAGCACGGCTGGCTGTCGCCCGAACTGATGCAGTTCGTCGCGGATTATCTCGGCATGCCGGCCGTTGCCGTGCAGGAAGTCGCGACGTTCTACACGATGTACGAGCTCAAACCGGTCGGCAAGCACAAGATCACGCTCTGCACGAACCTGCCGTGCCAGCTCGGCCCGCACGGCGGCGCGGAAGCGACTGCCGACTACCTGAAACAGAAGCTGGGCATCGGCTTCGGCGAGACCACGCCCGACGGCAAGTTCACGCTGAAGGAAGGCGAATGCATGGGCTCGTGCGGCGATGCGCCGGTGCTGCTGGTGAACAATCACAGAATGTGCAGCTTCATGAGCCGCGAGAAGATCGACCAGCTGCTTGAGGAGCTCTCGAAATGACGTCCCTCCACGACCGTCACATCAAACCGCTGATCCTCGCTGGTCTGAACGGCGAGAACTGGCACCTCGAAGACTACGTTGCGCGCGGCGGCTACAAGCAGCTGCGCCGCATTCTCGAAGAAAAGATTCCGCCCGAGCAGGTGATCGCCGACGTGAAGGCGTCGGGCCTGCGCGGCCGCGGCGGTGCGGGCTTCCCGACCGGCCTGAAGTGGAGCTTCATGCCGCGTCAGTTCCCGGGGCAGAAGTACCTCGTCTGCAACTCGGACGAAGGCGAGCCGGGCACGTTCAAGGATCGCGACATCCTGCGCTGGAACCCGCACGCGCTGATCGAAGGCATGGCCATCGGCGCATACGCGATGGGCATCACCGTCGGCTACAACTACATCCACGGCGAGATCTTCGAAGTGTATCGACGCTTCGAAGCCGCGCTCGATGAAGCGCGCGCGGCCGGGTTCCTCGGCGACAACATCATGGGCTCGGAATTCTCGTTCCAGCTGCACGCGCACCACGGTTACGGCGCGTACATCTGCGGCGAGGAAACGGCGCTGCTCGAGTCGCTCGAAGGCAAGAAGGGCCAACCGCGCTTCAAGCCGCCGTTCCCGGCGAGCTTCGGCGTGTACGGCAAGCCAACCACGATCAACAACACCGAGACGTTCGCCGCGGTGCCGTTCCTGCTGTCCATCGGGCCGCAGAATTACCTCGAGATCGGCAAGCCGAACAACGGCGGCACGAAGATTTTCTCGGTGTCGGGCGACGTCGAGCGCCCGGGCAACTACGAAGTGCCGCTCGGCACGCCGTTCGCGACGCTGATGGAGCTCGCCGGCGGGATGCGCGGCGGCAAGAAGATCAAGGCCGTGATTCCGGGCGGGTCGTCGGCGCCGGTGATCCCGGGCGACATCATGATGCAGACGGATCTCGACTACGACTCGATCGCGAAGGCCGGCTCGATGCTCGGTTCCGGCGCGGTGATCGTGATGGACGAGACGCGCTGCATGGTGCGTTCGCTGCTGCGCCTGTCGTACTTCTACTACGAGGAATCGTGCGGTCAGTGCACGCCGTGCCGTGAAGGCACCGGCTGGCTGTATCGCGTCGTGAATCGTATCGAGCACGGCGAAGGGCGCCAGGAAGATCTGGACCTGCTGAACTCGGTGGCCGAGAACATCATGGGCCGCACGATCTGCGCGCTCGGCGATGCGGCGGCGATGCCGGTTCGCGGGATGCTCAAGCACTACTGGGACGAATTCGCGTACCACGTCGAGCACAAGCACTGCATGGTCGGCGGCCACGCGCACGCGGCGGCAGCCTGAAGCGAACCCGGTTGCGGAATTTGAGCGCACGGTCGGGCCAAGGCGCGAACGGGCGGAAATAGGTTAAGGACCATTCACCATCATGGTTGAACTTGAAATAGACGGCAAGAAGGTCGAGGTGCCCGAAGGCAGCATGGTGATCCAGGCTGCGCACAAGGCGGATACGTACATTCCTCACTTCTGCTATCACAAGAAACTGTCGGTCGCGGCCAACTGCCGGATGTGTCTCGTCGAAGTCGAGAAGATGCCGAAGGCCGTACCTGCCTGCGCGACCCCCGTGTCGGCCGGCATGATCGTCCGCACGCAGTCCGACAAGGCTGTGAAGGCGCAGCAGTCGGTGATGGAATTCCTCCTCATCAATCACCCGCTCGATTGCCCGATCTGCGATCAGGGCGGCGAATGCCAGCTGCAGGATCTGGCGGTCGGCTACGGCAAGTCGTCGTCGCGCTACTCGGAAGAAAAGCGCGTGGTGTTCCACAAGAACGTGGGCCCGCTGATCTCGATGGAAGAAATGTCGCGCTGCATCCACTGCACGCGCTGCGTCCGCTTCGGCCAGGAAATCGCCGGCGTGATGGAGTTCGGCATGCTGGGCCGCGGCGAGCATTCGGAAATCACGACGTTCGTCGGCAAGACGGTCGACTCCGAAATGTCGGGCAACATGATCGACCTGTGCCCGGTCGGCGCGCTGACCAGCAAGCCGTTCCGCTACAGCGCCCGTACGTGGGAACTGTCGCGCCGCAAGTCGGTGAGCCCGCACGATTCCGTCGGCGCGAACCTCGTCGTGCAGGTGAAGAACAACCGCGTGATGCGCGTGCTGCCGTTCGAGAACGAAGCGATCAACGAATGCTGGATCTCGGACAAGGACCGCTTCTCGTATGAAGGCCTCAACAGCGAAGAGCGCCTGACGAAGCCGATGCTGAAGCAGGGCGGCCAGTGGATCGAGACCGACTGGCAGACCGCGCTCGAATACGTCGCGAAGGGCCTGAAGGGCATCGCCGCGGATCACGGCGCGAACGCGCTGGCGATGCTCGCGAGCGCACACAGCACCGCGGAAGAGCTGTTCCTCGTGAAGCAGCTCGCCAACGAACTGAAGACGCCGAACGTCGACTTCCGTCTGCGTCAGCAGGATTTCTCGGCGCCGGTCCAGGGCGCGCCGTGGCTCGGCATGCCGATCGCCGATCTGTCGAACGTGGATGCCGCATTCGTCGTCGGTTCGTTCCTGCGCCGCGACCACCCGCTGTTCGCATCGCGCCTGCGTCAGGCCGCGAAGAACGGTGCGAAGCTGCACTTCCTGCACGCGACCGGTGACGATTCGCTGATCCCGACCGCGCAACGCATCGTCGCTGCGCCGTCCGCATGGCTCGACGAGCTGGCCGGCATCGCCGCCGCCGTCGCGCAACTGCGCGATGTCGCGCTGCCCGACGCGCTCGCGGGCGTCACGGCATCGCCGGCTGCCCAGGCTGTCGCGCAGTCGCTCGCGAACGGCGAACGCCGCGCGGTGCTGCTCGGCAACGTCGCGGTCCGTCATCCGCAATTCGCGAAGCTGCACGCCGTCGCGCAGTGGATCGCCGACAACACCGGCGCCACGTTCGGCTTCCTGACGGAAGCGGCGAACACGGTCGGCGCGCACGTCGTCGGCGCACTGCCGGGCGAAGGCGGCCTGAACGCACGCGAAGCGTTCGAGCAGCCGCGCAAGGGCTACGTGCTGCTGAACGTCGAACCGGAATTCGATACCGCCGATCCGGCACAGGCGCTTGCCGCGCTGAATCAGGCTGAAATGGTCGTCGTGATGTCGCCGTTCAAGCACGGCCTCGACTACGCCGACGTGCTGCTGCCGGTCGCGCCGTTCACGGAAACGGCCGGTACGTTCGTCAACGCGGAAGGCACCGTGCAGAGCTTCAACGGCGTCGTGCGCCCGCTCGGCGACACGCGTCCGGCCTGGAAGGTGCTGCGCGTGCTGGGCAGCCTGCTCGGCCTGCCGAACTTCGAATACGAGACCGCGGAAGAAGTGCGTCTCGCCGCGCTCGGCGACGCCGGCGTCGCGGGCCGCCTGTCGAACCAGACGTCGATCGCGCCGGCCCGTGCCGCGGCGAATGCCGCGAACGGCGGTTTCGAGCGCCTGGCCGATGTGCCGATCTATCACGCCGACGCGCTCGTGCGCCGCGCGGGTGCGCTGCACCTGACGGCCGCGGCGAAGGCGGCGAATGCCGCAGCCCTGCCGGCCGCGCTGTTCGACAAGCTGGGCTTGAAGGAAGGCGACGCCGTGCGCGTGCGCCAGGGCGAGCGTGCGGTGCAGTTGCCGGCCGTGCGCGACGCGAATCTTGCGGAGACGGTCGTTCGCGTGTCGGCGGCCACGCCTGCCGGCGCAGCGCTCGGCAGCCTGTCCGGTGAACTGGTGGTGGAGAAGGCGTAAATGAGCTTGTTCGATACGATCAACGCGGGCGGGGCCGAGCTTCTCGGCTTCGCGTGGCCGACGGTGTGGGCAGTCGTGCGCATCCTCGTCGTCTCCGTCGTCATCCTGCTGTGCGTCGCGTACCTGATTCTGTGGGAACGCAAGCTGATCGGCTGGATGCACGTGCGTCTCGGCCCGAACCGCGTCGGCCCCGGCGGCCTGCTGCAGCCGATCGCCGACGTGCTGAAGCTGCTGCTGAAGGAAGTCATTCAGCCGAGCGCCGCCAGCCGCTGGCTGTATCTGATCGCGCCGGTGATGACGGTCGTGCCGGCGTTCGCGGTGTGGGCGGTGATTCCGTTCCAGGCGGAAGCCGTGCTCGCGAACGTGAACGCGGGCCTGCTGTACGCGATGGCGATCTCGTCGATCGGCGTGTACGCGGTGATTCTCGCCGGCTGGGCGTCGAACTCGAAGTACGCGTTCCTCGGCGCGATGCGCGCCGCGGCACAGATGGTGTCGTACGAAATCTCGATGGGCTTCGCGCTGGTGCTCGTGCTGATGACGGCCGGCAGCCTGAACCTGTCGGAGATCGTCGGCTCGCAACAGCACGGCTTCTTCGCCGGCCACGGCGTGAATTTCCTGTCGTGGAACTGGCTGCCGCTGCTGCCGGCGTTCGTCGTCTACTTCATCTCGGGCATCGCCGAAACGAACCGTCACCCGTTCGACGTGGTGGAAGGGGAGTCGGAGATCGTCGCGGGTCACATGATCGATTACTCGGGCATGGCGTTCGCGCTGTTCTTCCTCGCCGAGTACATCAACATGATCGTGATCTCGGCACTGGCCGCGACGCTGTTCCTCGGCGGCTGGGACGCACCGTTCGAATTCCTGTCGTTCATCCCGGGCATCTTCTGGCTGGTGCTGAAGGTCTTCGCGCTGCTGTCGGTGTTCATCTGGGTGCGCGCGACGTTCCCGCGCTACCGTTACGACCAGATCATGCGTCTGGGCTGGAAGGTGTTCCTGCCCGTCACGGTGGTCTGGGTGATCGTGGTTGGCTTCTGGATGATGTCGCCGCTGAACATCTGGGTGAAGTAAGGACGAAATCATGACGGCTATCCAACACTTCTTTAAGACTTTCTTCCTGACCGAGCTGCTGAAGGGGCTCGCGCTGACCGGTCGTTACACGTTCAAGCGCAAGTTCACCGTGCAGTTCCCGGAAGAGAAGACCCCGATTTCGCCGCGTTTCCGCGGGCTGCACGCGCTGCGCCGCTACGAAAACGGCGAAGAGCGCTGCATCGCGTGCAAGCTGTGCGAGGCCGTGTGCCCCGCACTGGCGATCACGATCGAATCGGAAACGCGCGCGGACAACACGCGCCGCACGACGCGCTACGACATCGACCTGACGAAGTGCATCTTCTGCGGTTTCTGCGAAGAGAGCTGCCCGGTCGATTCGATCGTCGAGACGCAGATTCTCGAGTACCACGGCGAAAAGCGCGGCGACCTGTATTTCACGAAGGAAATGCTGCTCGCGGTGGG